>PFGS01000241.1:0-9208 GCA_002783525.1 Ignavibacteriales bacterium CG12_big_fil_rev_8_21_14_0_65_30_8
TTATTAATATTAATTTTTATTTCAGTTTTATTCTGATCAAAAAATAAATTGTTATTTAAGATACTTTTTAATGTCCCTTTAAACTTCTTTTTTTCACCATTCTCTTCATAAACAACATCTAAATTTCTGCCAATATGTTTATAGTATTGATCAATAAACTTTAATGAATATTCAGAACCGGGTGAAGAGACTTTCAATTTGTAATCATCATTTTCATTAATAATTTCATTCAATTTTTCGGTAATATTTCTGCTTATAATAGTACATACTTTTGCTGAAACATTTTCCTTTCCGTCAATAAAAATTTCAAGTACTCTTTTTCTTGGTGTTCCTCTGTAAATAAAATCTATAAGAAAAAAACCATGTTCTTTTGCTGCATTTTCGGCTATTTGCCTAACTATATTTTCGTCTTTAAATTTCATACAAACAAAAATCGCCCGTAAACGGGCGAATTAGAGTATGAAAAATAGTATTAAATAATTGAATAAGCAAGAAAAGTATTTAGGTTAAATTCTTTACAAACCAGTCCTGGAGACTTTTAAGTTTTTTGTAGGTTTTTAAGGTGTTTTATATCTGTTATTTTATTATCTAAGTTTATTCTTACCTCAACAATTTCTTTTTAAGAAAATTTATTTTTTCTTCTGTATGAATTTTTTCTTTATCATTTAAGTTTAATGCTGAGATGTCATTATATTCTGCAAGGGCTTCTTCATATAAATTTTTACTTATCAAAAGATCAGCAAAAAAAATTCTATAGTTTGTTAAAGATTTTGTGTCAGGATATTTTCTGTATGTTTCCATTGCTTCAACAATTGAACTTTCAGTATACCCGTTTTCGGCTAATTGCTTTGCACCGTTTAATCTCATTATTCCAAAATTTGTTTCGTCAATTATCGTTTTCGTATTCCCGTTAATCTCTTTCCCATAAACTGCAGTGTTTGATGAATTTATTGTTTTATCTATTTTGTCAGGAACATTTATTAAATTTTCCATAGCAAGAGCCAGTAACAGTTCATCAATGGTAAGTTTTTTAATTCCTTTTAATGACACAATTGACGAATTATTTATCTTTATTTTTGCTTGCCCAAGCATTAAAACTATATTAGAATTTTTTGAAGTCATTATAGTTGCATTATTATCTAATTGGGTTTTGTTATCAACATTTTGCCATTTTTCACTTATACCAATTTGAGCTTTAACATCTCCGTTAACTTTCACAATTACAAAATTTTGTGCAGATAAATATCCGCTTATAAATAAAATTATTATTAATATTTTTTTCATTTTCTTTACCTTTAAATTTTTTTATTGAACATCAATGATTTCAACCCTGCCTTTTGCAAGCCCAAGATTATCAAAAGCTTCATTGTTAAATTTTTCTATTCCAAGTTCCCAGGCTTTCATAAAATCTGTTAAAGAGGTTGTTTCAATTGCAATCCAAACCTGATCTTCACCTTTATTATTTTTTCTTATAAAATATTTTCTGTCGTTTTCAGTAATCCATTTTGCATTTTGTGGTGATAGTTCTGTGTTGAATAATAAATTCACATGTCCTAAACCCTTATCAGGTTTATAATCAACTAAAGCTGTTTGAATTCCTATGTTTTCCAAAACTGCACTATAAAGAACACTAAGATCATCACAATCACCGCCTTTTAATTCAATTGTTTGGTGTGGAAATTGTACATAATCTGATGTAGCATTAGGATCAGCTACATACACAAACTTTTTAACAATATTGTCAAAAAGAATTTTAGCCTTATAAAATGTAGAAAGAGAATATACAAGTGTATCCAACATGTTTTTGTTTTCGCTTAATATTTCTTTAGCATATTTTATTATATAATCAGCATCCCTTTTAATAAATTCTTTTAAGTGTATAACTTTTCCATCCCAAGCATTAATTTTATTTATTAAAATTGGTTTTTGATATTTGTCATCGTTCTCATCGGTTTTTGTGCTGATATAAAAATCAACATAAGAGACAGTGTTTTTTGTGTTTGAATATGAGTCTGGAACGATAGTAAAAAAAGGGATATCTACAGTATCGTGTGCATTTACAAAAACATCAGGTGAATAAATAATATCTCTATTAAAACCAATAATTTTAGAAGAAGGTTTTACTGAAATTTTTTTATCGGTCTGGTTAACAACCTTACCTACGGCAAATGGTTTGTTTAAATAAATATCTTCAAATGCCGGAAATATATCTTGCACAATTTTAAGATTTATTATTTTAGCTTTTTCTTCGGCAATTGTATTTAGCCTAAAAGAAATTGTTAGAGCAGCTTTATCAAAGCTGTATCTATTGTTAAGTATATTTTTTATTCCTTCAGTTTCAAATACCGAAAAAGATTGAGAAATATTTTTGCCTCTGAAATATTTAACGCCTGAAAGTGTTATACCAAATACTTTTGTTTGATATGAAATTGCCGGAACAATACCCGCAATATATGGGGTTTGATCTTTGTCGTGTAAAGCAGAAACACTTAAATTTAATGAAGCGTTTTCAAAGTCCATCCCTGTGTTAAACCCTGCCATAAAAGAATTTGAAGTTTCATAAATAAAATTGAGGTTTAATTGTTTATAGGGGGAGATTGTAACTCCAAACTGTGCGCCTTTTGGTCTTTTAATTTCATATTCTGAATTATTTGAAATATTTTTATTTGTTTTTAAATCAATTAAATTTATTGAAGCTACCGATAGAGACAAATATTCAACAGGTGTAAAATTTATGCCTATATCTGTTTTCCAAAAACTTGAGTTTTCTGTTTCTGTTTTAAGATTAAAATAAAGCGAATCAGAAAAAATAGGCTCAACAACTTCATTTTTAAATTCTTGATTAAATAATCTTGTTGTAAATCCAATACTTAAATTTTTATATATTTGATATGAATACCCAACGCCAAAAATTTCTTTATAAGAAAACTTTGAATTTAAGGTTTGAGTGCTTGAATCTTCTAAGACAAAAGATTGCCCCGAAATAAAGAAAAAATCTTTTTGGTAGCCCGGTGTATATCTTAGATAAAAATTTGATCTATCTAAAGTTTTTGTGAGTGATAATAAATATAAATTTGATGTTGTAGAGTTGGCAAATTCTCCTCCGTAAGATAGATCAATTCCCCAATCCTTTACATTAGAAAAGTTGGATGTATTACCGTCTATGCTGTTGGACATTATGTTTGCTTTCTTGTTCATGCTCCAAAAGCCATTTAATCCAAAAGAATTTTGAGAATAAATTTTTAATGAATATAAAAATAAAATCAACGATATTGTTAAGACTGATTTTCTCACTATATATTAATAATTATTGTATGAATGCTTTGTGAAAATACCTTCAAACGATTACTTCCGCTTCCGCTATCAAACTCAATTCTCCTTATAAATGTAAAAATTATTTTGTCGAATCTTTCAAACGGAATTGAATTTAAAAGCTGAGCGGGAACTACAAATTTGCTGTCATCTCTTGTCTTTAAGCTATATAGTGGAAATGAAATATTTTTGCCCTTAACAATTGCACCTAAAACAATTTCAATTTTTTGACTGCCGGTTCCGTTCCATTCCAAAACAGCTCTTAAGTTTTTTGCATTTTTATTTCCGTTAAAAGTAACCTTTCCTGTAATTTTTTCAGGAGTAGGAATTAGAAAAGATGTCGGTAAACCTTTATCAGGATTTAATTGGAAGGAAATGTTAGATTTAAAATTATAACCAAACGGATCAACAGCGTTCTGTCTTCCTGAAAAAACCACATACTTTGAGCCAAGGATTGTGTCTATTACTGAACTTCCGTTTCTAAATTTTATTTCAAGTGGTCTTATTTTAGCTGTTATTCCATTAAATTTTACCTGCCCGGGTAGAACCGTATGAAAACCAACAACATCACCGTGCATATTTTTAACAGGAGTAGTTTTATCAAAGAAAACAGCCTGAGCCAAAGAAGTGTTTGTGATTGAATTATTATTAGAAATTTTTGTTCCGGTTAAAACTATAACACTTCCAAAATTATGCAGTCTTTGTGCAACACCGGTTGAATCAAAACCATTGCTATAAAATTCATCTTGTATATCCTTTGTAATAATTTCAACATCAACCTGGTCCTCTGTTGTTGTGTTGTTATCAATAACTAATTCAGTTGGTGCGGGTGTGTCGCATCCGTTATAAATTAGACTAAGCGCCAGAAGCGCTATTGATAAAATAAATTTTGAAATTGTTTTTTTCATTTTGTATGTCTTTTTAATTTAGCATTCTAGTTTAATCTCTTGAATTCAATTACATTATTAAATTTATAAAATTGTTTATTAAAAGAGAATGCCCATTTAAGGGCACCCTCTCTATTGTTTTACCCCTAATTTGCTCGGACAATATATGGTATTCCCCAAGTTTTAGATTCAACAGGCGCAGCATCATCAAATATTACTTGTCTAGGGAATGCATTTATAATTGCATGATAATATCCCGGGAATTGGTGTGTCTTAAATTTCTTTTGATATATTTTATCATAAAAACTACCATTCTGAACTGATGATATTAGTTCAAATTTTCTTTTATCTCTATGTTGTCCAAATTTATTAGCACCATAAGTAACTGTAACAAAATCAGAATCAGCATAAGCACTTGTTACAGCAACTTCAACTACTACTTCTTCATTTCTTGCAACAACAGGTATTTGTCTCCATATTGGAAATTCTCTTGTTAGATAGAATTCGGTTGGATTTGTTATTACTAATTGGTCACCATTAGAATAAGTAACTGTTAACTTTGTAATATTTATATTATCGGTTAAAGTTCCACCTGCTGGTAATGATGCGGCAACTAAATGCCAGTTATTTAATGGAATATCGCCAATTTGTTTTTTAGCAAATATCAGATTTCTGGTCATTGTAGTAGAAAATGATTTTTCAATTAGTGTATCACCTGCATTGCTTGTGAAAGAATCAGGTGGTGTATAAGATGCTTTAATATAAAGTACACCTTCAAATGTTTTTATCATTTTAACATAAGCTGTGTCCCCAACTTCATTAACTTCATAATTTTTACTAACAAGTCTCATTTTTTGGCCTACTCTAATCGGATAAATTTCCGTTAAAGTTTTACCCAAAAAAGACATTGCATCGTTTTCATTATAATTGGGTTCAAATGAACTAAGAGTTTCATCCTGATTAGCCAATGTTTCAAATACTGCAGGATCAGTAGTTGTGGTTGAGGAATTTATATCTGGTGCATTTACTGAATCTTTACATCCAGAGATAAAAATGACGAGACCAAGTATAATGTAAGCAACTATATACTTGATTAGGGTTGATTTGTTTTCCATAATGTTTCTCCTTTTAAATAAATTATTAAAAAATAAACTAACTTGTTCCATTTTTTCTGAATTTGATATTAAAATAATTGTGCCAAATATTTTGAAAGTTGTTATGTTATTGTTTTATAAAGCTTTAATTAAAAAGTTAAGTTATGAGAAGTGCCTGGTGCTAGTGTATAAACTGCCTGGTAATTATTAAGCCAGGCATATTGTTAAAACTAAATTGAACATATAATATATTAAATCGTCAATCCTTTTATAATTTAACTTGTATCTTTTTAATTTGGGTAAAGTTTAATTATTTTGTAAATGTTAAATATTATTAAAAAGAGAGCTTTTAATAATGTCTTATAGAGAACAAAAAAAATATCTGGAATTTTTAAAAAGTCACGAAAGAAAATTTACAGCAAAAGAATTGGAAGATTATAAAATGTTTGTAAAAAGACAGAAAGATGATGAGGATTTTGATTCTATTTCAATGAAAAGATTAAAAGAGATATATGACAAATACAATGTCTCTGTTGACAGATCAAAATTTGATTCTTTCTTCAAAAAATAATTTCTTCTGTTTCGTTAGCAACAATAAATTAAGTTATTAAGTATATATATATTTGTCTTTCACAATTTGTATTAAAAAAAAATAAAGTAAGATTTTTATAATTGAGGTTTTAATGGAAAAGAATAATTACAGTTTATTAAATAAAATATTTGCTGGTATTGTTTTTTTAATATCTACAATAATTTTATTCTCTACAGTTCAACCGTCAGTTTCATTTTGGGATGCAGGGGAATTTATTTCATCAGCATATTATTTGCAGGTTCCTCACCCGCCGGGCGCACCTTTCTTTTCAATAGTGGGTAGAATTTTTGCAATAGTTCCTTTTGTTGAAAATGTTGCTTTAAGAGTAAATACAATTTCGGTTTTGGCCAGCAGCTTTTCAATTTTATTTCTCTACTTAATTGCTGTTAAACTTATAAATAGTTTTAAGGAACACGAACATAAAGATCTTTTGGATGCTGTTTCAACTTTTCTTGCGGCAGCAATAGGTGCGTTGGCATTTTCGTTTAGTGATACTTTTTGGTTCAATGCTGTTGAAGCTGAGGTTTATGCAAGCAGTACATTACTTTTTTCAGCAATTACTTATTTGATGATGAGCTGGGCAGAGAAAGCAGATAATGTGGATAATGAAAAATATATTTTGATGATCGCATACTTAATTGGTGTTTCAACCGGTGTGCATTTAATGAGTGTGCTTGCAATAGTATCTGTTGTAATGATGATAATGTTTAAAAAATATGTGGACAACGATGAAGCTCTAAAAAGTTCAATTTATATTTTATTAATTAATGTTGGTATTGTTCTAATTTTAGCATTTCTTCTTTGGGGAAATCAAACAAGAACTACTCCGCCATCCGCTGAAGAATATGCAGCATTTGACTCCAAATTTAAAATGATAATGGCTGCAGTTACAATTATTATAATGGGTGCTTTTTGGAAAAAAGTTTTCAGTAGAAATTCTATATATGTTCCACTAATGCTTGGTGGTGTGGCTTTATTTTTAACTTACCCGGGTATTGTTAAAATTTTACCTGGAATTATGGCAAATATTTCAGGTGATAATTCATTGGTTGCTGTATTGGTTTTTGCAATTATTCTTGGTCTCTTTGGATATGCTGTTCATTATGCTGTAAAGAATAAAAAACCAACTATGCATCTTGCATTTATGTCGTTGATATTTATTCTTCTAGGATTTACCTCTTACACAATGGTAATAATCCGTTCTAATCAAGATCCGCCAATGAATGAAAATGAACCTAATGATTTTACTGAGTTAGTTTCTTATTTAAACAGAGATCAATACGGTGACTTTCCCATTTTTGAAAGACGCTTTGCAACAGAACCGCATCAATTAGGAGTATATACTAATTATTCTAGTGAATTAGATTTTTGGTGGAAGTACCAAATGAATCATATGACTACAAGATATTTGCTTTGGAATTTTGCCGGAAGAGAAGGCTGGAATCAAGACGACGGACCAAACATTGCTCCATTTAACGGAATAGGAAATATACTGGGTAGTGCTTTTAATATTAGATTTGGTGGAAGTGCATCAACATCTCTCTACGGTATTCCTTTTTTAATTGGACTGCTGGGTATTTACTTCCATTTTAAAAAGGATTGGAAAACTGCAATTATATTTATGGTGTTGTTTATTTTTATGGGTTACTTTACAGCATTTTACCAAAACCAACAACAACCCCAGCCGAGAGAAAGAGATTATTTTTATGTCGGTGCATTTTTTATTTTTGGAATATGGATAGCTATTGGCTTTAGAGGACTGATAGATCTAATTCAGGAAAAACTGAAAAAAATCCAATTTAAAAAAGCTGCAATAATTACTGCTCTTGCTTTGGGTGTTGTTTTTATTCCTCTTAGAATGTTAGTTGCAAATTATAATACTCACGATAGATCCAACAACTGGGTTCCATGGGATTACTCATATAATATTCTGCAAAGCTGTGCACCTAATGCAATATTATTTACTAATGGTGATAATGATACCTTCCCTCTTTGGTATTTGCAAGATGTTGAAGGTATAAGAAGAGATGTGAAGATAGTAAATCTAAGTCTTGCAAATACTCATTGGTATATTAGACAATTAAAAAATAATGACCCATATAATGTTGGTACAGTTAAAATACGCTTTTCTGATTCACAAATTGATAGGATAAGTCCGGTTCAATGGGAGCCAAGGGATATAACCATTCCGCTTCCGGCTGATAAAAATTCCTCTGAAATTTCTAAAATGGTTAAAGAAGCAAATATTGAAGATTCAACTGTTATCAAAGCAGGCAGTTTAACTTTCAGAATGGATAATACCGTTACATTCGGTACAACAAAAGCAATAAGAATTCAGGATATAATAGTAAAAGAAATTATTGAAGCAAATGAATGGAAAAGGCCTGTATATTTTTCCGTCACTTGCGCTCCTGACAGTAAAATTGGATTAGATGACTATCTTAAAATAGAAGGTATGACTTCACGATTAATACCGGAAAAAAGAAAGCCTAATGTTGAATTTGTAAATGAAACAGCACTTAGAGAAGAACTTTTATTAGAAAATATAAATCCAAGTAAAACTTTTAAAAGAGGGTTCAGATTTAGAGGGTTGAATGATAAATCTATTTTTTACGAAGACGGTCAACAGGGTATGCTTCAAAACTATAGAAATGCATATTTAAAGTTAGCAATGTTCTATCTTGATACAAATCAAAGATCAAAAGTAACTGAAATCTTAAATGCAATGAATGAAAAAATTTCTACTGATGTTATAAATATTGATTACAGATTACTTGCTCAAATTGGAAATGTTTATTTCCAATCAGGTAATTATGATAAATTTAAAGAACTCTCTGTAAAAGTTGAAAATGAAGCTTTAAATTCTTTAGAAAATAATCCAAAGGATTTATATTCCTTTAGAGTTTTGCTGGATCTTTACCAAAATTTAAATGACAATAAAAAGCTACTTGCTCTGTGGGAAAGAATAGAACAACTTTATCCCGGTGATCCCGGCGTTAAAGCAAACATTGCAAAATACAAAAGCATTGTTCAACAAGAGGATTCATTAAAAACTATGCAGCCAATAAAATAATTAAAATTAAATGGACTAATTTATGAGCGGTTAAATGCCGCTCATTTTTTTTATAATAAATGAAAATACTTGTTATAGCCTTATCAGGGATCGGTGACGCATTAATTTTTACGCCTGCTTTAAACCTTTTACGTAAACATTACCCTACGGCCCAAATAGACGCACTAGTTATGTACAAAGGTGCAAAAGATATTTACGATAGAAATAAAAACCTGAATAAGATAATTCATTTTAATTTTTTAAAGAAGGG
>PFGS01000241.1:9271-18727 GCA_002783525.1 Ignavibacteriales bacterium CG12_big_fil_rev_8_21_14_0_65_30_8
TTATCCTTCAAACAGAAAAGAATATAATATTATAAGTTGTTTAATTGGTGCAAAAACCAAAGCAGCTGTTAAATATTTACGTATGGATAAACAAAATTTAGGGTGGTTCAATAATTGCAGAATAGATGAAGATGATTCACTCCACAATGTACAGACAAATATTAAGTTGATTGAAAAAATAATTGGCGAAAAATTAAGTGAACAGCCCGACTTTGAATTTGAATTATCTGAAGACGACAATTCTACAGCATCTAACTTTTTAAACGAAAAAAATATTTTAAAAAACGATATTGTTATTGGCTTTCATCCCGGAACCTCTGTATTAAAAAATCATATTAAAAGAAGGTGGGAGCCTGAAAAATTTACAGCACTTGGTAAAAAATTAATATCGGAATTAAATTGTAAGGTCATTCTCTTTGGCGGACCTGATGAAAGACAATTAAAAGAAAATATTAAAGCAGACATTAACTCTGATAAGGTTTTTACAACAATTGGGTTAAATTTAGGTCAAAGTGCCGGAGTGATGAAAAGATGCAATGTGTTTGTATCTAATGATTCTAGTCTGTTGCACGTTGCCTCTGCATTAAAATTAAAAGTGGTTGGAATTATTGGCCCTACAAATACAAATTATATTCATCCCTGGAATACTGAATATAAAATTGCTTCTTTAAATTTAGAATGCTCCCCTTGTTTTATTTACTCACCAAAACCACTAACTTGTAAAAGAGAGGATTTAAAATTCAAATGTATAAAAGAATTAAATGTTGATCTTGTTTTCAATTCAGTAAAGGAATTTTTAATTAATGCCGGATAAAAAACTCAAACTAATTAACACAGCTATTTTATTAGCCTTTATTACAATATTTTATAATTTAATTGAAGGCACTATATCTGTTTATTTTGGTGCTTCTGATGATACACTTGCACTTCTTGGTTTTGGTGTTGACAGTTTTGTAGAAGTAATTTCAGGTATTGGGATTGCTCACCTTGTCTTAAGAATGAAATATGAAAAAGTTGACAACAGGGACAAACTTGAAATTATTGCTTTAAGAATTACCGGAGTTAGTTTTTACATTTTAACAGCCGGATTAATATTAGGAAGTGTAATCAATGTTATAAAAGATATTCATCCAACTACAACAATGGCGGGAGTAATAATTTCCTCAATTTCATTACTTACAATGTATATACTTATAAAATATAAAATAAAAGTTGGAAACGAATTAAACTCAGCTGCAATTATTGCTGATGCAAATTGCACGAGAACTTGCTTTAATTTATCTATTGTTTTACTTGCATCAAGTGCTCTGTATGAAATTTTTAAGATAAATTATTTTGATGTGTTGGGTTCTCTAGTTATTGCATATTATGCTTTTAAAGAAGGAAGAGAAGCATTTGAAAAAGCTAAAGAAGAGAAAATAAATCCAAGTTGTAATTGTTAAGTTATAGATTACAGATTATTGAGATTCCCGATATCTCTTAGATATCGGGAATCTTTTCTGCTACCTGTTCTGTAATTTTGTTTTTAACAAATCCTGATAATCTTCCTCTGTATCAATATCCTGTAAAACTTCTTTGTAATTACAAGCCCATATTTTTTTAAATACTTTTTTGTTCTTGCTTGCTACTCTTAAATTTGAGTTTATATCTTCTTCTAAAATTAATTCAGCCGTTTCTTTTTTAACTAAAATCGGGTGACCTTTTCTTTCCTTATATTTAGGCTGTATCCAATTATGTCTGTTATCAATTTGTATAACAAATTCTTTGTAAAATTCTTCAGGTAATCCGGGCTGATCAACCTGATGAATTAAAAACCAGTCTGAATTTTTATTCTCTGATAATCCTTTCTGAATTGAGCCGAACATTCCTTTATCGTAATTTTTATTTTCTGTAATAATTATTTTATTGTTTTTTTGAGATGAAATTTTTTCATTAACAAAATCATGATTATAACCTGTTACAACAACAACTTCACCACAATATTTTTTAAGTTTTTCAATTATATTTTCTAAAAATGTAGAGTATTTATATTTGGCAAAAGGTTTGAATGCCCCTAATCTTTTAGAGTAACCTGCAGAAAGAATAATTCCAGTAATGTACATTTTTTATAATACTGATTTTAAATAATTGGTTATATCTTTAGCCGTATTAAAACTTTTTACGAGTCCTTGTTTTCTTTTTTCTAACTTAATCTGTTTTTCCATTATCTCTACAATCTCTTTCCACATATTTGAGTGAGTGACAATTGGTTTTTCATTCAGCATTCCTTTGTTTATAAATTCCCAGACAACAGTAAGTTCTAACATCGTGCCCGTACCACCTTGCAGAACAACATAACCATCACCCAAAGAAACTAACTTTTCAATTCTTTCAAATAATGTTTTACATTTTATTTCTTCGGTTAGATATTTGCTTGGTTTTGCATTCCACAGATTAACAGTTACCCCAATGGCTTTACCACCATTTAATGTAGCTCCTTTAGAAACTGCATTCATAATTCCGGCAAATCCACCTGTACAAACATCAAAATTATTTAGAGCAAGTTCTTTTCCCAACTCTTCAGCAAAAATAAATTGTTCCTCTCCTTCAATAGGAAGCGAAGAGCCAAAGACTGTAATTGTTCTTTTCATTTATCTAAAAAAAGGTTTATATCAATATTTGAAAGTAAGTGTTTTTCTGTCCTTTTTCCAATAATAACAAATGTATCGGTAATAAAACTAATAGTAATGTGTAAAACTTTTTCTTTTTTTTCCTTTTTTTTTTAAAAAAAAATATATTATTTTTAACCAAGTATTAATTCTTTAAACATTTGGACTTTAGTTGAAAAAAATAAAGATATTACTCATAGAAGATAACAGACTTTTGAGAGAAGGTCTTACCATCATACTTAAAAAGCAAAAAGACATGCAGGTTGTTGCTACTTTTGGTAATGGGGAAAATGTATCAATGTTTATGGATAAACATAAACCTGATATATTACTTCTTGACCTCGGTTTGAGAAATCAAAACAGCTTAAAAATAGTTAAATTAAGTAAGCAAAATTTTATTGAAACTAAAATCATCGTGATGTACTTAATACCACTCGAGTCAGATGTTTTTGATTTTGTTCAAGCAGGTGTTTCTGGTTTTATTCTTAAAGATGCAAATGTTAATGATTTATTTAAAACTAACCGTGATGTTTACAAGGGCATAAAAGTTTTGCCTCCGCAATTAACGGGTACGCTTTTTACAGAAATTATTAATTATGCAATTAATGAATTTACACCATCAGTAATTGATAAATCGGTAAGAATGACAAAACGAGAAAAACAGGTAATTGAATTAATAGCAGATGGTCTCACAAATAAAGAGATTGCACAGAAACTCCACCTTTCTCCATACACAGTAAAAAGCCATGTTCATAACATTCTAGAAAAATTATCACTCAGTACCCGCGTTCAGATTGCTAAACATGCTCATCTTTCAGACGATTACAAAATTGCTATCGATACAACTTCATTACTTGAAGAGTAATTATCTATAGGTTATATCTTTAAAAGATGTAGTCCATTTTTTCATCCCTTTGGTCTATAGTATTCCAAACACGTAAATAGTATTTTCTAACAACAAGCAATAACTAAATATGTGAGTTACTTGTAAAATTAATATCATAGTGAATCCCTGTGAAAAGTTATAAGAATAAATAGTTCTAAATAATTTGTTTAAAAGTGAAGAAATTTGATTTGAAGCATAGCTAAGAAATTTCAATAATTTTAAGGAAAATTCAGATGTCTAATTTTGCAATTTATTTGATTGGGACTGTCGTTTTAGCAGGCGGATTAGGGTTTGCAGCTCATTTATTGGGCGTTTCACCAACCTGGATTACCGTTGGAGTCATTGTAATGCTGGGTATAGGTATTATGGGAGGAGTAAGAAAAACCCGACTGAAAGAAAAATCCGATTCAGATAATTGAGAAAAGAAACAGCATAAAATTATAATAATGAAAATTAAAAATGAGGGATATATGTTAAAAAAAATAGTTCTTCTCGTAGTTATGTTCGTAGCTCCTGCAATACTTGCACAGGAAACTGATGTTAAGCATATTTTTGTTGGTGCCAAAACTTGTGGAATGTGCCACAAATCAGAGAAACAGGGTAAGCAACTTGATATCTGGAAAACCAGTGCTCATTCAAAAGCTTATGAAACTCTAAAAACTGCTGAAGCCGACAGCATAGCTAAGGCAAAGGGTCTTTCTACAAATGCAATCCTAAGCGAAGCCTGCTTAAAATGTCATGTAAGCGGATATAACATTAACGCAAATTTAAAATCTGAAAAGTTTAATATGGAAGATGGTGTACAATGTGAGACTTGCCACGGAGCAGGCAGTGATTATAAAAGTACAAAAATCATGAAAGATGAAAAACAAGCAGTAGCTAATGGCCTTAAATTATTTAATACAGAAGAAGAACGTGTTGCATTATGCAAAGGATGTCATAATTCAGAAAGTCCGACTTTTGATACATGTAAAACCGATTTTGCGAAAATGTGGATAAAAATTAAACACGATATTCCTAAAGACATTAAGTAATTTTTTTTATGGCAAAAAAGTAGAATAATTGTAATGCTAATTAAATAAAAAATAAATTAAATAATCATCTAACGTAAAGGAATAATAAAATGTTATATACAATCGCTGTAATATTAATAGTTTTGTGGCTGTTTGGATTCCTCTCTTCATACACTATGGGTGGAGTTATTCATATTCTTCTTGTAATTGCAATCATAATGATTTTAATAAGAGTAATTAGCGGACGTAAGGTACTTTAAAAGAATTTAATCCTGTTTTATTTGCTGTTTGCAACAAATTAATAATCCTGATTATTATTGCGCAATACTTTGCCAAAGAATTGTATTAGGGAAAAATGATTAAAATATTTCAACCTAAAAAAATGCTCAACAAAACAGGAGGGTTATCAAAGCTTACAAAGTTTAAGTACTCTAGCTTTGCACTAGGGGGATTTATTTTCACCTGCTTTTTATTATTCCTCTTATTTCCAGATCCTATTATCAACACATTATTTAAAGACAGAATTAATAAATCAATAATAGAAACCTTTCCAAGGTATTCAATACAACTTGGCGATTTGTATTACAACATTTGGAATAATCGAATGTCAGTAGATTCTGTAAAACTGCAAGCCAAAGACTCTACAATTTCTGTAAGTGTTGCTTCATTATCTGTTGGAGGAATGGGGTGGATAAAAACTTTTTGGCAAGGAGATTTAGATTCAAACAATATTCAAAAATTAGTAATAGATGTCAAACAAATTGTAATTAACCTACGTGAAACTCAGAAGGAAATTCATTTGGGAATGCTGCATATATCAATACCCGATTCTGAAATGGTTTCTGATTCGGTTAAATATTTTTCATTAATAGATGAAGAACAATTCTTTGCAAAAAGTAAATTTAAACAAACCAGATTTAATATTGATATTCCTAAAATAGAAATAACAGGTTTGGATTTTCTCTCTATCCTAAAACAAAAAGCTTATAAAGCCGAAAGTATTAATTTATATAATGGGATAGTAGATATTCTTTCTAATAAAGATAAACCTGTCGACACGATCTCGCCAAATCCACAAATGCCTAACGAAGCCTTCTCTTCTATAAAGGAATTAGTAAAGGTAGATAGTTTGAATATCATAAATGGACTGTTGAAGTATAACGAGAGATTTGCTGTGGGTGTAAAACCTGCAAATATTACTTTTAATAAAATTAATTTTTCAGTAATAAGTATTGCTAATCATGCTGTACAACCTGACACTGCAATTATTAAAGGAGAGGAGCTTTTTATGAATTCAAGTTAAATGAAACTTTTTATGGCAATTCCTCTCTCTTCAACTAATTTTTCCTTACAATATTCCGGATCGTTCAGTAAGATGGATGTTAAAAAACTAAATTCATTTATTGAAGCAGGTGAACATCAGCGTATTAAAAGCGGAACTCTGCAGTCTGCAACATTTAACATAAATGTTAATTCGGGACATGCTAGCGGGAAATTACGATTAGCTTACAATGACCTGACTGTCGCAGTTTTAAATGAAGAAACGGGTAGTGAAAAAGGATTTTTTAATCGAATCCTCTCATTATTTGGTAAGGTATTTATAATACGCGGTACAAATATGCTGGATAAAAATGGTTCGATGAAAATAGGTGAAATATCACATACAAAAAAACCGGGTGAGCATTTTTTTCATTTTATCTGGTTTGCTCTTAAAAGCGGAGTCGGTGATGTCGTCGGATTTCCTTCGGATGTTAATTCAGATAACTAATTAATTCTCCGCTCAATAAATCTCACCAAGAAGATGTAGTCCCTTTTTCATCCTTTTGACCTATAGTATTTCAACTCCGTAAATGATATTTTTTTTCAAAAAACATCATAAAAAGTACCGAAGAAATTCTAAGTGAAAATTTTTTAAATAAATAAACATAAGGTCGATAACAATGGATACAAAAAAAATAGGACTTGTAATACTAATTATAGGTTTGCTAATGACTCTCTTTTCAGGATACAATTATGTAACGAGGGAAAAAGTAATGGACATGGGTGATGTTCATATTATGGTAGATAATAATCATTCTTCAAATTGGTCACCATTTATTGGTATTGGAGTAATGGTAATTGGTGGTGTAATATTTATGTCAGGTAAGAAAAAATTGGAGAAGGGGATTAAGAAATAAAATATTCAGTATGTAACTTTTATTAATTAAAAGTTAAGATTATTAGCCTGTGGAAATCGATCGGACTCACCCAAAAGGATTAATCCATTTTTCGTCCATAAGATTTATTTATTCATGCCTTCAAATTTTATATTTTCTTTAAGGATGATGAATAATCACGCAAAAAACTGTTGGGTATCATTATATCTGTCATTTCTGAATTCTGATTAAGCAGAATTTCCGGAATCCATATTAAGATATCCTCGTTTAATAAATATTGGCTGTTACTAAATGAATAAAATGCTGGAAATTGGAATAATCGATCTTGTATCAAAAAAACCAACCAATAAATTATTTGCGCGAATAATGAATGCTAACTTCGCAAGCATAATGCCGCAGGTTGTAGGAGTTTGGTGCGAAGAGGAAGGACACAATGTAAATTATATTTGCTACACAGGTAAAGAAGATTTAATTAACGATCTTCCTATAAATGCAGACATGGTTTTTATCTGCGCATTCACAGAATCATCATTGACTGCTTACGCATTAAGTAATCTCCTGCGTTCTCTGGGTGCAGTAACTGTGTTAGGCGGACCGCACGCACGCTGCTACCCGGAGGATGCAGTAAAATATTTTGATTATGTTGTTGGCTTTACAGATAAAAAAATTATCCAGGAAATTTTATACGACCGTTCCCCCCACCGCCCGATGGGTTTATATTTAAACGCTCAAAATCAGCCTTTGTCACTACCGGGTGTTAGAGAACGCTGGAAATTTATTGAACCCACACTCAAAAAGGCTCCGCTTATTAAAATGGTTCCTATGCTTGGAAGTCTTGGATGTCCCTATAAGTGCAGCTTCTGTATAGATTCAACCGTTGCTTACCAGCCTTTGGATTTTGAAATACTGAAAGAAGATTTGAAATTTTTACTTACTAAGTTCAGACGTCCGCTGGTTGGTTGGCACGATCCAAATTTTGGAATCCGGTTTGACGATTATATGAATGCCATTGAAGAAGTAATCCCGGAGAACAGTATAGATTTTATTGCTGAAAGCAGTTTGTCACTGTTGTCCGAACCACACGTAAAACGGCTTAAAAAAAACGGCTTCGGCGCAATGCTTCCGGGAATAGAATCGTGGTATGATTTAGGGAATAAATCAAAAACAGGAAGTACTGTAGGAATGGATAAAGTTAAACTTATAGCCGACCAGATTAATATGATTCTCAGGTACATTCGTTATGTCCAGACAAATTTTGTGCTTGGGCTTGATACTGATATTGGAGAGGAACCTTTTGAACTAACCAAGAAATTTGTAGATCTTACTCCAGGTGCATTCCCTGGTTACTCATTGTTGACCGCATTCGGAAGAGCAGCACCACTTAATCTTAAATACCAGGAAGAAAACAGAGTTTTACCATTTCCTTTTCACTTCCTGGATAACAACCAGGCAATGAATATAAAGCCTCTTAATTATTCCTGGACTGAATTTTATTCCCGGGTTATCAATCTCGGGGAACATACATTTGCGTGGGATGCAATTATTAAACGGATGATAGCAACTAAAGCATTCATTCCCAGATGGATGAATCTGGTTCGGGCAATATCGGCGGAAGGTTTCGGAAGAGTTGCATACAATAAAGTGATACTAAAAAAGCTTGATTCAGATATAAAATTCCGCTCTTATTTTGAACAGGAAACCACTGAACTGCCGGAATTTTATTCTGAAACAATAAAAAAAGATTTAGGTCCTTTGTGGAACAAGCTGCCCGGTGGAGCAATATATCACGATCAGAATGCGTATATGAAATCAGAAATAAAACGCATCGCTGTTTAAAATTTATTATAAATATTTTCTGAGCAATCAATGAAAATTTTATTAGTGTACCCGACGTATCCCGATACCTTTTGGAGTTTTAAGCATGCTTTAAAGTTTGTTTCGAAAAAAGCAAGCTTCCCGCCATTAGGATTATTAACGGTAGCCGCTTTACTGCCCAAGGACTGGAATAAAAAGCTAATAGATATGAATGCAAGTCAATTGACAAACGATGATATTCTTTGGGCAGATTTTGTTTTTAAAAGTGCTATGTCAATACAAAGTGAGTCCGCCGATGAAGTAATACAACGATGTAAAAAGTTAAATGCAAAAATTGTAGCCGGCGGACCTTTATTTACAAGCAGCCCGGAATTATATCAAAACGTTGATCACCTTGTTCTAAATGAAGCTGAAATTACTTTACCTTGGTTTTTAAATGATCTCAACAATGGAACACTAAAACAAAAATACACTTCAGAAGATTGGGCAAACATTACAACTACTCCCCTGCCCGATTGGAATCTTATCTCAATGAAGAATTATACATCAATGAATGTACAGTATTCAAGAGGATGTCCTTTTGACTGCGACTTTTGTGACATCACTGTACTTTATGGCAGGAGACCACGCACTAAAACAAAAGAACAGGTAATAGCTGAACTTGATATATTATATTTTGCAGGCTGGCGCGGACCTGTATTTTTTGTTGATGATAATTTTATTGGCAATAAAGTAAAATTGAAAAAGGAAATCCTTCCTGCTATTGCAGAGTGGATGGTGTTAAGGAAAAGTCCGTTTTTCCTAAACACAGAAGCCTCCATTAATCTTGCAGATGATGAAAAACTAATGCAGCTTATGGTTAAAGCAGGGTTTGAAGCGGTCTTTATAGGAATAGAAACGCCTAACGAAGAAAGTCTGGTTGAGTGTAATAAAAATCA
>PFGS01000024.1 GCA_002783525.1 Ignavibacteriales bacterium CG12_big_fil_rev_8_21_14_0_65_30_8
ATATTACTGCTGCGTTTGCTTTTTCAACTGTTATGGCAGATCAGATTGATAATATGGCTTGGAAAATTGGCTGGTACGGTGCGGCAACTTTTGTAGGCATTAGCCGCGTTTACCACGATAAACATTGGGCTTCCGACATTGTGCTGGGAAGCGCTATAGGTTATTTTGTAGGAAGATTTGTTTTAAACAATCAAAATGATGATAAAGAAATTACAGGTGAAACAAAGCATAATAAAACAACATATTTTTTAGGATTAAAATATTTTAATAACCAACCTATTTATTCTTTAAATTTTGGTTATTCGTTTTAATCATTTATCAACTCTTTAAGTTATGCCCGCTTTTAATTTAGAATCAAATTTTATTAATACACATTTTATAAAATTAATAAATAAAAAATTAGATGATGGATTAACAACAAACCCCCTTTTTATTTCTCCTCTTTACGGCTCATCAAAAGCCATGTTGGTTTCGCAGATTTCAAAGAAAATAAACCAACTAGTTATTTTACTGACTGACAACAATTTAATTAACGAATTAAATGTTGAATTAAATATTCTCGGTGTTTCAAAAAAAATAATATTGATTGATGATTTTAATTCCGAAGCAATTCAGGAAAAATTAACACAGATAATTAATAGTGAATCTCACATAATTATTTCAACTTATGATCTATTAAGACTTGAACTGCCTTTGCAGGAAACGATTGAAAGATCAACCACGAAAATTCAGATAGGCGGCGAGCTGACTTTTGAAGAGATAATTGAATACCTAAATCTTTTAATCTATCAAAAAGAAAAATTTGTTGAAGTGCAGGGAAGCTATTCGCAGAGAGGTTCGATAATTGATTTCTGGTCATACAGCGAACACAATCCAGTAAGACTTGAATTTGACGGCGATTTTTTAGAATCAATAAGATATTTTGATCCCGACAGTCAACGCTCTATTGATAAAGTAAATGAAGTTACACTTGCAGGTTCATTTAATGAAACGCCCGGTTTTTCAAAAAATAATTTCACGAATATATTCGGGTATTTAAAAGACTCCTTTTTGATTGCAAGTCAGTACAATTTAAATAATACATCAAATGAAAAAATTAATTTGTTTGAAAAAACCGATGAAGAAAAAGAACAAAAAACAAACGAAGAAAAATTTAAGATAGAGAATTATAAAAATGTAAAATGGCTGATAGAACAGGAATTAAGATCATCAGAAAATTTAATTGACCTGGGAATATCAGAACCGTTTACAATTAACGGTAATTATAAAATACTTTCAAAATCATTGATTGATTACGCTACTGCCAGTTACACAATTCTTATTACTTCAGAAAACGAACTACAGACACAAAGACTAAAAGAGCTTTTGTCTGAACTGGATCAAAAAATTTCGGCGTTGATCGAAGAAGGAAAAATAAAATTTATTTCTCTTGCCATAAAAGAGGGCTTTTTAATAAAAGAAGAAAAATTTTTGCTGCTTTCGGATTATCAGATATTCAACAAACCTTACAGAACAAAACTGCCAGGCAGTAAAAAATACAAGAGATCAAAAACAAATAAAATTTCTGCAATTACAAAAGGGGATTACATTGTACACGAAGATTACGGTATCGGACAATATCTAGGACTGGAAACCATAAACATAGGCGAAGTTAAGCAGGAGTCAATGAAGCTTTTGTATAAAGATGACAGCTATGTTTATGTAAATTTAAATTATCTGACACTTGTTAAAAAATATTCTTCCAGCAAAAGTGACGGGGAATTAAAACCTACGCTTTCTACTTTGGGCACAGGCGAATGGCTGAACACAAAAAAGAAAACCAAAAAGAAAATTAAAGAAGCAGCAAGAGAGCTTATTGAACTTTATGCAAAAAGAAAAGCGACAAAGGGTTACAGTTTCAGCTCCGACACTATCTGGCAAAAGGAACTGGAAGCTTCTTTTATTTATGAAGATACGCCGGACCAGACAAAAGTAACAACAGAAGTAAAAGAAGACATGCAAGCCGAAAACCCTATGGATAGGCTGGTATGCGGGGATGTGGGTTTTGGCAAAACAGAGGTTGCCGTAAGAGCTTCATTTAAAGCAGTGCAGGACGGAAAACAAACCGCCATTCTTGTACCAACAACAATTCTTGCTGAACAGCATTACAATACTTTTCACGATAGGTTAAATCAGTTTCCCGTTCGTGTGGAAGTTTTGTCAAGATTTCAATCAAAGAAAAAGCAAACAGAAATTATTAAAGATCTGGATGAAGGAAAGGTTGACATTGTAATCGGTACACACAGATTGATTTCAAAAGACATTAAATTTAAAAATCTTGGGCTATTAATTATTGACGAAGAACACAGATTTGGTGTAAAGGCAAAAGAAAAACTCCGCTCTTTAAAAGTAAATGTTGATACACTTACAATGACCGCAACGCCAATACCGCGCACACTTAACCTTTCACTTTTGGGTGCAAGGGATCTATCAATAATTGCAACTCCGCCTCCCAACAGACAGCCGATACACACAAAGGTTTTTACTTTCGATATACTTAAAATGAAGGAATGGATTTTTGAAGAACTAAAAAGGAACGGACAAATTTATTTGGTACACGACCGGGTAAATTCTATAGATAAGCTGGCTGATTATTTCAGAAAATATATGCCCGAAGTAAAAATTGCAATTGCACACGGACAAATGAAACCCAAACAGCTTGAAGATGTTATTCACGAATTTATGAGTAAAAAATATGATGTGCTTATCTCTACAAAAATTATTGAATCCGGAATTGACATACCGAATGTGAACACAATAATTGTGAACCGTGCCGACCGTTTCGGACTGGCAGAACTTCATCAGCTTAGGGGAAGGGTGGGAAGATCAGCCAGACAGGCTTTTGCTTATTTTATTGTTCCTTCTCTTTCGGGTATTACAAAAAAAGCACTGAGAAGACTGCAGGCAATTGAAGAATACACGGATGTGGGTGCGGGCTTTAATCTTTCTATGCGAGATATGGAAATTAGAGGAACGGGAAATCTTCTTGGAACTGAACAGACTGGATTTATAAATGAAGTGGGCTTTGACCTTTATATAAAATTAATAAACGAAGCTGTTGAAGAATTGAAGTATCAGGAGTTTAAAGAAATATTTAAAGAGCTTCCGCAGACTGAAGAAAAAACTGACCCTAAGATTGACACATATTTTGAAATCGGAATTCCTAAAACATATATGCCCGAACAGAAAGACAGGCTTAATTATTACACTGAGTTTTATTCTGTCAATTCTATTGAGGAAATTGAAGAACTTAAAGAAGAAATAAAAGACAGATTCGGTCCCGAGCCGATATTGGTTAAAAGACTTGTTGCAATATCATATCTAAAATATTATGCCTCTTATGCTTTGTTTGAAAGAATAAATATGAAGAGAGATAAAATATTAATAATACTGCCGAAAGGGGACAGAGAGGACTATTATAAATTTAAGTTTGTAGAGCTTGTGCGTTTTGCATCTGAAAATTATAAAAAGTTAGTTACCTTTAAGCAGGATAAAGATATTATGAAATTAATAATTACAAACAAACACGAATCCCCCGAAACACTGCTTGCCTTTCTTATAAAATTCTGCAACGAAGTTATTGCACTCTTTAATGTTAAAGAAGATATAGAAAAACCAATTTCTTAAAATTAATGCCTGTCATTTCGAAGGAATCCGTTAGATAACGGATGACTGAGAAATCTTTTTTTGAATTTAGGATTCTCGCACTCGTTTCACTCGGTTCGAAATGACAATTTAAGATAAACCACGCCTGGCACTTACCCTGGTTCCGGTGAGCTTGTCGAACCTTCGAAGTGTGGGGGGGAGACTTGTGCGCCTTTGGTGTAAATCTTTTCTAAAAATTTATTGACACTCTGCCAATTATAAACTATTTTATTAAATAAATTTTATATGGGGGCAGCTTTTGGGTGAAACCAAACTGTTAGAAAAAGTCAGTACAGAAATAAAAGCCAGGCACT
>PFGS01000034.1 GCA_002783525.1 Ignavibacteriales bacterium CG12_big_fil_rev_8_21_14_0_65_30_8
AAGATCTTCTGAATTTTGTGAATGTAAAAAAAATAAAAAATATTGTATTAATTGACTATCCCGGATTCAATTTAAACATTGCAAATAAATTTAAAAAGCATAGCCTGAATATTATTTATTACATCTCTCCACAGATCTGGGCTTGGGGTTCAGGCAGAATAAAAAAAATAAAAAAGCTTGTAAATAAAATGCTTGTGGTTTTCCCTTTTGAAGAAAAGATGTATAGAGAAAATTCAGTTGACTCTTTTTTTGTCGGACATCCGCTAATTTCAAGACTGAATGAATACAAATTTTTAACAAAAGAAGAACTATATAAAAAACTTAAATTAGATGAAAATAAACAGATACTACTTTTGCTTTCAGGCAGCAGAAAACAAGAAGTAAGATCTATTTTCCCCGAGTGTATTTTAGCTGCTAGATCACTTTCTGAAAAATATAATCTTCAAATAGTAGTAGCTTGTTCAGAAAATATTGACAAGGAATTATTTTATTCACTTACTGATTATAATAATTTCAAAGTTGCATCCGGCGTTACTTACGATCTTCTCAAACATTCAAAGTTTGGCATCATCAAATCCGGAACATCAACATTGGAAGCTGCTCTTTTGGAATTACCGATGGTAATAGTTTATAAAACAAGTTCGATAACATATTTGATCGGTAAAAGCCTGGTAACAATAAAAGAAATTGGGATGGCAAATATATTAGCAGATAAAAAAATAGTGCCGGAGTTGGTTCAATCAAATGTAAAAGAAAAAATAATATTTGATGAAGTTGAAAAATTTTTATTAAATGATAAATTATATAACAAAACAAAATTAGAACTTAAAAAAATCAAGGAGAGTTTGGGAAAAGAAGATGCTTCTAAAAAAGCTGCGGAATTAATAATTTCCTCTCTTGTATGAAAGTTAAAAAAATTGAACAGGCATTTTTAAGAAAAATAGGACAACACACATTATTTCAGTCCGTTAATTTACTGTGTAAGTCTTTAAGAATTTCTTATGAAAATAAAAACATTGTTGAAAAGTTAGAAAAGGAAAATAAGAAATTTGTTTTGGCTTTTTGGCATGGTTGTATGCTCTTACCATGGTATCTTCAGCGTAATAAAAATTTTGCGGGACTTACCAGCAAAAGCAAAGATGGTGATTTACTAGCAAAAGTTTTAAAATTATGGAATTACCAAGTTGTAAGGGGTTCAAGCACAGAAGGCGGTGATATTGCACTCGGTATTCTATTAGATTTTGCAAAAAACGGATGTTCTATTTCAATAACTCCTGATGGCCCAATTGGTCCATATAGAAAAATGAAAGCAGGCGCTGTAATAGCAGCAAAAAAAAGCGGGCTTCCATTAATTTTAGTTGGAGTTGGATATAAATCCAAAAAGAACCTTAAAAGCTGGGATAAATTTACCATCCCAAAACCTTTTACAAAAACAAAGGTTATATTTTCAGACCCGATAATTATTAAAAATGATATAAGCTATGAAGAGACTTCAAAAATGATAGAAAAGTGTGATAAATTATTAAATGAAATTCAGACAAAAGCAGAGACATTTTAGTTAAATGAAATTTTTAAGATTTATATTATACCCTCTCGTTCCAATTTATGCTTTTGTAATTTCCATAAGAAATTGGCTTTTTGAAAAAGGTTTTTTCAAATCTGTAACCGTAAATGCAAATGTAATATCTGTTGGAAATATTACAATGGGTGGATCCGGAAAAACTCCTTTGGTTATTTATTTAACAAAGCTACTAAAGAGCGAAAATATTAATGTAGGAGTATTAAGCAGAGGATACGGAAGAAAATCAAAAGGGTATTTGCTTGTATCAGACGGCTATAAAATGCTGGTAGATGTTAAACAAAGCGGTGATGAAATTTTTCAGACAGCAAGTGAATGTAATGTTCCGGCGGCCGTTTGTGAAAACAGAGTTGAAGGTGCAAAAAGATTAATTGAAGATACAAAGGTAAATACTTTGGTTTTAGACGATGCATTTCAACACAGATGGATAAACAGAAATATTGATCTGCTAATCTGCGAGCAGCAATTTTTAAATGATCCAAGTTTCTTTTCACAAAGGCTTTTACCAACCGGAAATATGAGAGAAAATTATAGATCGGTAAATAGAGCCGATGCAATAATAATTAATAAAAAATTCTCTGAAACTCTTCCTCTTTCAGATGCTATTATCAAATACGGAAAAGATAAAAACCTTTTCTATTCATTTTATGAAGTAATAGGATTTGTTGATGCAGTAAAAGGAACAGAATATTATGTAAAAGATTTTGAAGGACAAAAAAGTCTTATTGTTTCCGGAATTGCAAATCCTTATTCGTTTATCAATGCACTTAAAAAAACAAAAGTGGATACATCAAATCAAATAATATTTCCTGATCATAAAAATTATACACTAAAGGAAATACAAAAAATAAGAAGTGAATTTTATAAAACAAATTCCCACTCAGTTATAACTACACAAAAAGACAGTGTAAAATTGATTAAATATTCTGATGCATTTGACGATGTGGAGATCTTTTACCTAAAAATTGAGCTAAAAATGGAAGACGAAAGCGGATTTAAAAATTTCATTTTTAGTAAAATTAATTAACAAAAAAGTTATAATCATTGTATATTTGCCAGACTTATTTTAAGGAGGAATAAAAAAATGCCCAAATCATCAAAATATGTTTACTTTTTCGGCGATAAAAAGGCTGAGGGTAAATCAGAAATGAAAAATCTGCTGGGCGGGAAAGGGGCGAATTTGGCCGAAATGGTTAATATTGGTTTACCGGTACCTGCTGGATTTACAATTACAACTGAAGTTTGTACTTTTTATACTACAAAAAATACTTATCCAAATAAATTAAATTCCGAAGTTTTAAAAGCATTAGGCAAAATCGAAAAATCTATGAAAGCTAGATTCGGAGATGCCGAAAATCCATTACTCCTTTCTGTTAGAAGCGGTGCAAGAGCTTCAATGCCGGGAATGATGGATACAATTTTAAATCTCGGATTAAATGACACTACCGTAAAAGGTTTGATCAAAAAAACTAATAATCCACGTTTTGCTTATGACTCATACAGAAGATTTGTACAAATGTACGGAGATGTTGTATTGGGATTAAAACCTGAGAATAAGAATGAGGAAGATCCATTTGAAGTAATTTTAGATAGAAAAAAGAAAAAATATGGATTTAACTTAGATACCGAACTAAGCGCTGATCATTTAAAAGAATTAGTCTCTGAATTTAAAAAAGAAATAAAAAAGAAAACCGGACACAGTTTCCCTGATGATCCAATGAAACAGCTTTGGGGTGCTATAGGAGCAGTGTTTGGTTCGTGGATGAATGATAGAGCAATTGTATATAGAAAATTAAATAATATTCCTGCTGAATGGGGTACTGCTGTAAATGTACAGTCAATGGTATTTGGAAATATGGGAGAAGATTCAGGTACCGGTGTTGCATTCACAAGAGATCCGGCAACCGGAAGTAATGTTTTTTACGGCGAATATTTATTCAATGCACAAGGTGAAGATGTTGTTGCAGGAATCAGAACTCCAAATCCAATGTCAGATCTTAAAAAAGAAAGCCCAAAAATATATAATAAATTATCGGCAATCCGTAAAAAATTAGAAAAACATTATAAAGATATGATGGATGTTGAATTCACAATTCAACAAGGAAGACTATGGATGCTGCAATGCAGAGTTGGAAAAAGAACAGGGTTTGCAGCTATTAAAATGGCTGTTGATATGGTGAATGAAAAACTTATATCCAAAGAAATAGCTATTTCCAGAATTGAACCAAACCAATTAAATCAA
>PFGS01000076.1:0-476 GCA_002783525.1 Ignavibacteriales bacterium CG12_big_fil_rev_8_21_14_0_65_30_8
GAATATGATAAAATTGATCCTTTTGGCAAAATATATTTAACTGCAACCTCTATTTCAAGGACTTATGATCTTGGTGAGGAATATAAATGGGATTATATATCAAATTTATTAGAAGATGCATTAAAAATTGCAGAAGATAATTACTATGCAGATCCTAATTCAGTAATAAAGTTATATACATTGGCTCTTGCAGAAGGATATAATGCGTATGTAAAAGGATTAAAAAAAAATTGGTTCTCTGCAATATCAAACGGATATGATGCAATTATTCATTTTGAAAAATGTTTATTAATTGATCCGACTTTTTATGATGCATATACAGCTATCGGTACATTCAAATATTGGAAAAGTAAAAAAACAAGTTTCTTACCCATGGTAAGTGATGAAAGGAATTTAGGAATTAAATATTTAGAGTTAGCAGTTGAAAAAGCCAGACACACTAATTATATAGCAGTTAATTCATTACTATGGGTTTA
>PFGS01000076.1:511-1199 GCA_002783525.1 Ignavibacteriales bacterium CG12_big_fil_rev_8_21_14_0_65_30_8
AATATACTACATAAATATCCTAGCAGCAGATTATTCAAATGGGGTTTGGCTAGGGCATATGAAACTATTGATATAAATAAGTCCATAAAAGTTTACAATGAAATATTAAATGATTACAATTCAATGAAAAGTCTAAATGGATATAATCAAATTGTGGTGATGCATTTAATTGCTCAATTGGAAACAAGAAGAGGAAACAACACAAAGGCATTGGAACTATGTAACAATATTTTAAATATGAAAAGTCTTTCTGAATATGTTTTAGATGAATTAGATGACAGACTTGAAAGAGTTGAGTTTTTAAGAAATTCTTTATTGGAAAGTACAAAATAAAAATTATTAGCACAGACAATTGAATTTAACAGACAGTAAATATGAAAAAATAAGAGACAATCTATTAGAGACCTGTAAAAAGAATTTACCAAAGGTAGATGAAAAACTAATAGTTAAAAGTCTTGAGTTTGCCATTGAAGCACATAAAAATACCACACGTGCATCGGGAGAACCCTACTATACACACCCCTATGAAGTAGCTTTAATAGTTGCAAAAGAATTTCCATTAGATGATATAACAGTAGCCTGCACTCTTTTACACGATGTTGTTGAAGACACAGAATTTGATCTTGATCTTGTAAGGAGAGAATTTGGAAAGGAAATAGCAGACATTGTTGACGGTGTAACAAAAATA
>PFGS01000076.1:1335-4395 GCA_002783525.1 Ignavibacteriales bacterium CG12_big_fil_rev_8_21_14_0_65_30_8
TTAATACGGAAAAACAAAGGAGAATAGCTCAGGAAACACTTGAAATATATGCTCCATTTGCAAATAGATTTGGTTTAGGCCAATTAAAGTGGGAATTTGAAGATTTAGCTTTTAAATATTTGAACCTTGAAGCATATGATCAAATAGCAAAAAAAATAAAAAGTAAACGGAAAGAAAGAGAATCATACATAAAAAAATTCAGTGAACCTCTTAAGAAAAAATTGGAAGAATACGGTTTAGATTTTGAAATTAATGGCAGAGCAAAACATCTTTATAGCATATACAGAAAAATGATTAGAAGAAATAAACCTTTTGAAGAAATTTATGATCTGTTTGCTGTAAGAATAATTTTGAATACAGAAGATAAAAATGATTGCTACACAACACTGGGAGTTGTTAATCAATTTTATTTACCTATCCCCGATAGATTTAAAGATTACATATCCATTCCTAAAACAAATAACTATCAATCTATTCATACTACAGTTGTTGGGCCTGCCGGCAGATTGGTAGAAGTTCAAATAAGAACTGCCAAAATGCACGAAGTTGCAGAAAAGGGTGTTGCAGCTCATTGGCGTTATAAAGAGGATATGACCACAACCGATAAAGATCTTGAAGACTGGGTGAATTGGATCAGAGACATTTTTGATTCTGCTACAAAAGATGAAGCAAGAAAAGAATTATTAGAAAGTTTCAAGCTTAATCTTTATCAATATGAAATTTATGTCTTTACCCCAAAAGGTGAACTTAGAAGATTACCAGCTAATTCAACCCCGGTTGATTTTGCTTTTGAAATTCATAGTAAAGTAGGGTTTCACTGTATCGGAGCAAAAATAAATGGAAAAATTGTACCTCTGGATTCAGTATTGCACAGTGGTGATCAAGTTGAAATAATCACATCTAAAAATCAGCATCCCAATAAAAACTGGATAAAATTTGTAACAACGCACAAAGCTAAAGCTGCTGTAAGAAAATGGATAAATAAAGAAGAAGAAGATATTATTGAAGCAGGTAAAACTTTATGGGAAAAGAAAGTTAAAAAAATGAAATTATCTTTTTCCCAAAGTGATCTTAATAAGATTATTACAAAATTAAAATTTGAGAATATAAGACATTTTTATAAATCACTTGCTCAAGGTAAAATAAATATTGATGATATTTTAACCGCAAGCAGCATTCCGGAAGAAAGATCAGATGTGCCGGAATTAAAGTTTGATAAATTTACTGATATTGCAAGGGGACAAAGAGGAAATGTAATTGTTGACGGTGATAAAAAAGGTATTCATTATTCATATGCAAAATGCTGTAATCCAATACCAGGTGATCCGATAATTGGATTTATTACTGTTGGAGAAGGAATTAAAATCCACAAGAAAACCTGTAAAAATCTTTTAAATTTAACCCAAGCAGATTCTAGTAAGTTATTTGCAGTGCAGTGGCCCTCTTCAGAAGATTCATTATTTGTTGCAGGTTTAACTGTAAAAGGTGAAGATGCTCCAGGTCTGTTAAATGATATCTCTCACGCTATAGTTACATATCAAAATACTAATATAAAATCTATAAATATTAATACAGTAGATTCTACTTTTGAAGGTAATGTAACTGTTTATGTAAAGAATTTAGATCATTTATCCAGACTAGTAGATAGATTAAAAAAATTAAAGAACATTTATTCTGTAGAAAGATTTGACCAATCATAAATGACTGATATAGAAAATTTATCTAGAATTCTTGCTATTGATTATGGTACAAAAAGGATTGGTATTGCTCTGACTGATCCACTATTAACTTTTGCATACCCTTTTGAAACAATACAAAATAATAAATCTGGTTGGGAGCAATTAAAAAAAATTATTGAAGAAAAAAAAATTAGTAAAATTATATTAGGTTATCCTACAAGAGAAGATGGCAAAGATTCGTATTTAATTCCTGAAATAAATAAATTTAAAGAGAAACTAATTAAAAACTTTAAAATTGAAGTGATACTTTGGGATGAAATATATACTTCTAAAATTGCAGAAAGAAAAATTATTGAATCTGTAAAAAAGAAAAAAAACAGAAAGGATAAAGGATTAATTGACAGCAATGCAGCAGCAATTATGCTTCAGGAATACTTAGATTCAAAATAATAAATAATTAAAACTGAAAATAAAATGATTGACATTTATAAGTTGAAAAAGTATTTTCAGTATATCAAATAAACAAATAAATGGGAGCAACTACATGACACTGGACGCACTCGGAATGGTCGAGACAAAAGGTCTTGTCGGATCAATTGAAGCTGCTGACGCAATGGTAAAAGCAGCAAAAGTAGAATTACTCGGTAAAGAAACTATTGGCGGTGGGTATGTTACCGTAATGGTTCGTGGTGATGTTGGAGCTGTAAAAGCAGCAACGGATGCAGGTGCAGCAGCGGCACAGAGAGTAGGTGAACTAGTTTCAGTACATGTAATCCCTCGCCCGCATGCCGAAGTAGAAAGTATTCTTCCAAAAAGAAAGTAGTAAATTATGCATACGGCTTTGGGGCTAATCGAAACAAGGGGATTAGTAGCTGCAATAGAAGCTGCTGATGCCATGGTAAAAGCTTCAAATGTAAAATTATTAGGTAAAGAAGTAACTAGAGCTGCATTAGTTACGATTAAAGTTATTGGAGATACAGCAGCAGTTAAATCAGCAGTTGATGCCGGAGCTGCTGCGGCTCAAAGAGTTGGCGAACTTATCTCTACTCATATCATTCCACAACCTGATTCACAAATTTCCGCTATCATACCTGAAATAGATAGTGTTAAAGTAATTACAAAACATTTAACTCCTCCAGCTAAAGAAGAAGTTAAAAAAACTACAATCAAAAAAGAGCAGAACAAAAAGCCAATTATTGAGATAAAATCAGAACCAAAAGAAGAAATTATTGAAGAATCCAAAGAACAAAAAACAGAATCAGCATCTGAAACTATTGCTAGATTGAGAAAAGAAGCTTTAGGTGATAAAGTTGTGGATACAAAAGAAGAAAATGTAAAAGAATTTTCTAAGGAAAAGGGGACTTCAAATTTAGATTTAAAT
>PFGS01000264.1 GCA_002783525.1 Ignavibacteriales bacterium CG12_big_fil_rev_8_21_14_0_65_30_8
CCAATTGAAAGCGAAATTATAAAAAACAGGAACAGGATAAAATATTATAAATTTAAAAATTCAAATCCAGATAATAAATAGGCGGGCTAATGGAATCTATATTAATTGTTGATGACGACATAAACTTGTGTACTATTCTTAAGGAAGAACTAGGTGCGGTGGGGTATGATGCAGAATTTGTAACCGATGGAAATCAAGCAATTAAATATTTGTCAGAAAAAAAAGCTGATCTAATTTTACTTGATCTGAAAATGCCGAACAAAGACGGTTTTGGTGTACTTAAAGAAATGCAGGAGAAGAGAATAAGAGCAAAAGTTATTGTTTTAACTGCTTATGCTGATGTTAAAAGCGCAATTGATTCAACAAAAATGGGTGCAAATGATTTTATTAGTAAACCATATGATTTTGACGAACTTCTTATAACAATCAGAAGGGTTTTACAGGAAGAATAAAAATGAATATTAAAACGCGAATATTAATTATTAATTTTGTTACTGTTTTTGTAGTAATTATTGGTATTACTATCGCGTTCTATTCAATAATGATCAACACACTTACCGATAACAATTCTCAAAGACTATTAAAAAATACAAACAACTTTGTTTATTTATATCAAAAAAGTCTAGATGACGCTGAGATTGAAATAAATAATTTTATTGAACTGCAGAGTAAAAATATTGAATTGCAACATGTAGATTTTATACTTAAGAAATCCAGAGGAAATTCAAATCTGTATAGTATTGAGTATTATAATGACAACATAATCCAATCTAAAAAAAAAATAACTTTAGATAAGTTTATTTTTGATAATCCCTTTTTAAATTTAAAAAAATATATTAGCACAAATGGTAATGAATATATATACGGAAAAAGATTTACCCAAACGTATATCAATAATATGTCCAAACAGACTGGATCTGATATAGCATTAATTTGGAATAATTTCCCCTCTGTAGTATCAACTCTAGGTAATAATAACAATGATTTGTTTGGCTTAAGTGAAATTTCGAAAGAATTAGAAAAGCAAAGTAATTTTTCATTACTTGACTACACAATGGGTTCCGTTAAACTTATTGCTACAAAATTTAACCCAGATAATAATTTTAAGGATGAAGCCTCATATTCATTTTTAATATTTTCTTCTGTTACAGGACTTTCAAAATTGTGGGATAATCTAAAATTAATAATACTATTAACAAGTATAACAGGTGTATTATTATCTATAATATTAACTCTAATATTTTCTAATAGAATAAGAAGACAGTTAAATACTTTGGGTGAAGTAGCTGTTAAAACCGGTGAAGGTCAATTTAAAAATAAAATAGAAATAAATTCAAACGATGAAATTGGAAAATTAGCAAATGTATTTAATAACATGCTATCTGACCTGGAAAAAAGCGAAAGAGCTAAAAAAGAATATAGCGATTTTATTGAACTGGTAAATCAAAACCCAACACTTAATGAATTTTCAGAAGCTATTTTAGAGAAGATCATTACTACTGGAAACTTTCCAATTGGTGCATTATACAGTGTGACAGACGATGAAATTACACTTTGTGGGTCTTATGGTGTTTCTGCAGACGAATTACCAAACAAAAATATAAGTTATTTGCAAAGTGTTGTTAAATCAAAAGAGACAAAAGAATTAATCTTAAAAGAAGATTCACTTACAATTTCTTTGGGGATTGTTTCCGTAAAATTAAAACAGCTTTTAATTATTCCAATTGTATACAATAATGTTGTGATAGGAATTTTAGAATTGGGATTAGAAGATCTTGCAACGGATGAAATAAAAAATTATTTAAATAGCATAAAGCTTCAACTTGCAATTGGACTCAGCAACGCAAAATCATTTTTACAATTAGAGAAAATGGTTTCGGAATTAAAACAACTGAATATAGAATTCCAAAAACAAAATGTTCAAATTACAGGACAAAATAAATCCTTAAAAGAACTACACGATCAGCTTAAGACAAAAGCAGATGAATTAGAAATTCAAAAAGCAAAAGCGGAAGAATCAACAAAATTAAAATCTCAGTTTTTAGCAAGTATGTCTCACGAACTTAGAACACCAATGAATGCAATTCTGGGTTTAACAGAATTAATACTTGAAGATGATACTTTAGATGCAAAAGACAGAGAGAGACTTCAGGTTGTTTTAAAAAGTGGTAAGAGACTTATGATGTTAATAAATGATGTACTTGATCTATCCAAAATAGAAGCCGGAAAGATGGATATACATCTTGATACACTTATACTTAATGATTTAATAAGTGAAGTAGAAGCAAATGTAAAACCATTAGTTGCAGATAAAAATATTTTATTCAAATTAACTAAAAAAACAAATACAAATATTATTATAAGAACGGATGGATATAAGATAACACAAGTACTTATAAATTTAATAGGCAATGCAATTAAATTTACAAATGAAGGTTTTGTTGAACTTTCAATAAATTTATTGCCCAAGGATAATTTAGAATTTAAAATTATAGATACTGGTATAGGCATATCAGAAGAAGATATTAAAATTATATTTGAAGAATTTAGACAAGCCGATGGTTCAACTACCAGAAAACACAGTGGAACAGGTCTTGGACTTTCTATAAGCAGCAAAATAGCAAAACTGTTAAACGGTGAATTACAGGTATTTAGTGAAATTGAAAAGGGATCAACTTTTACCTTTACACTTCCTATAGAAATTATTGATGTTGTTAAAGAAGAAAACATTAAAAAAGTTGATCAAGAAAAAATTACAAATGAAGTTATGGTAGTTGAAGAAATAAAAAACAAAAAAAAAGCTTTGATCCAAAATGAAATAAAGAAAATTAAAGGGACAGTAAAAGTAAAGAAAGCTGAGGATGATAACTCACCTTTAATTATGATTGTTGATGATGATGCAGACACTTTATTTACAATAAATGAATTGGTGGAATCACTCAATTATCAAACAGTTTTAGCAAAAGATGGCCTTGAATGTATAAAAAAATTAGAAGAGATAATACCCGACCTAATTCTTCTGGATATTATGATGCCAAGAATGGATGGTTTCCAGGCTTTAACAAAGATTAGAGAAAATACAAAGACAAAAGATATAACTGTACTAGCTGTTACAGCAAGGGCTATGGAAGAAGATAAAAAAATAATTTTAAAACATGGTTTTGATGGTCATATTTCCAAACCGGTTGATCCATTAATTTTAACGAACAAATTAAAGTCCGTTTTCAACAAAATAAAACAAACACATAATGCATAAAATTTTAATAATTGATGATCTTAAAGAAAATGTTTTTATGCTTCAACACAGATTGGAGAAGGAAAACTATGTAATAATTTCGGCTAATAACGGTGAAAAAGGAATTGAAATAGCAAAACAAGAAGAACCCGATCTTATTCTTCTCGATATAATGATGCCTGGTAAAAACGGTATTGAGGTATGTAAAGAATTACTTGAGATGGAATCAACAAAAAATATTCCTATTATTATGGTAACAGCAAAGGTGGGGGCAGATGATATAAAAATTGGACTTGAAGCCGGAGCATTCGATTATATTAAAAAACCTTTTAACCAGATTGAACTTTTGGCAAGAGTAAGAACAGCTCTAAAATATTCTGAAGCAAGAAAAATTGCTTTGGAAGCAGAGAAAAAAAATATGTTTGCTGCAACAGTAGTAACGGCAAATCATAAGATCCGCCAACCTTTAACTTTAATGAACTTAACTTCTTCAGCAATAAAAAAAGAATTAGAAAAAGATGAGATTTCTAAAGAAATAGTTTTAAAGAAATTGAATTTTTTAGAAATAGCGGTTAAAGAAATTAATGAGGTATTAAAACAATTGCAAAATATAAAAGATCCTGTGTTTTCAGAATATGCTAACGATATAAAAATGATTGATGTAGATAATGAAAACGGAAAGGATTAAATCAATTCTTCAATAAGGTTCAGCATTACATTAAACTC
>PFGS01000071.1:0-2116 GCA_002783525.1 Ignavibacteriales bacterium CG12_big_fil_rev_8_21_14_0_65_30_8
CAATTGCAATTATTCCTTTTTGATGTTCTGGTAGATGTTTCAAATAAAATTGTATTTTATGTTAAAAATAGTGATCAACTTCTTAAATTCAATGATAAATATCAATTAAATTTTTACGATATTTAGAATAAACAAATAAAATAATAGTGAAATTTCATTACGATCCTCCCAAAATTATTAAACTTATTTTTTCTAATTTTTTGTGGAATACAAAAAACGGTGAAATATTACTTACTTTTGATGACGGACCAAATCCCGGTACAACTGAAAAATTATTAGAGTTGTTAAAAGTAAATAATATAAAAGCTTTGTTTTTTTGTTTAGGAGAAAATGTCAGCAAGTATCCGGAATTGTGCCGAAAAATTATAGATGATGGTCATACAATTGGAAATCATACATTTAGCCACAAAAAATTTAGTGAAGTAAGTAAAAATGAAATAATAGAAGAGATTAAAAAAATAAATAGCTTATTATCAGAGAAGTTCAATTATCAAATTAAATATTTTAGACCGCCTTATGGCAGATTTAATTTTGCAACTTCAAAAATTATGAAAGAAATGAATTTAGTTAATGTAATGTGGTCATTATTAACTTATGATTTTGAAGGAAAAATTGAGATTGTAAAAATGGCTGTTACTAAATATCTTAAAAATAATTCAATTGTTGTCTTTCACGACAGCAATAAAACTAAAAATTTATTGTTAGATTCAGTAAAATTTTTGATAGATGAAGTTGAAAAAAATAAATATAAATTCGGAGAACCTGAAAATTGTTTGAAATAATATTTCTCATATTAATAGTTCTTTATTTCATTCAATCATTCATTTTTTTTATCGGTGTACAAAAGAGATTCCCTGTAATTGATAAAGATAAATTACTTTCAGCTACGGTTTTAGTAGCAGCAAGAAATGAAGAAAAGAATATTCTAAAATGTTTAGAATCATTGGATAAAATAATTTACCCAAATGATAAGTTGGAAATACTTATTGTTGACGATAGATCAACCGATAGAACAGGTGAAATAATTGAATCTTTTATAAAAGATAAACCAATATTTAAGAAAATTATAAGCAAGGAAGAAAGCGGTAAATTAAAAGGAAAGACTAATGCTTTAGCCTGTGGAATTAAAGAAGCAAAGGGAGAAATTATTTTTACCACGGATGCAGATTGTATAGTTAAACCATCCTGGGTAATAAAAACAGCTTCATATTATAAAGAGAACATTGTAATGGTAAATGGTTTTACAACACAAATTGCAAACAGCAACTTTAGCGGTATGCAAAGTATAGATTTTATTTACCTATTAATGATAGCTTCAAGTACAATCAATTTAGGTAAACCAATAAGCTGCATAGGTAACAATATGTCTTATCTTAAAAAAGCTTATTTGGAAGTTGGAGGATATGAAGCTTTGCCGTTTAGTGTAACTGAAGATTTTAACCTGCTTATGGCTATAAGTAAATTGAAAAAATATAAAATTATTTATCCATTGGATCAAGAAACATTGGTTACGTCAATTCCTTGTAAAAACTTCAAAGAACTATACAGACAGAAAAAACGATGGGCAGTTGGTGGGCTTGGAGTTCCATTTAGTGGTTTCATAATTTTGATCACAGGTTATTTAACATATTTGTGTTTATTATTATTACCATTTTTTTATTCTACACTTTCCTTATTTTTGTTATTGATTAAAATAGTAATTGATTATCTAATCTTATTCCCAATTCATAAAAAACTTGGTATTATAAAAAATATGAAATACTTTTTTGTGACTGAAATATATTTTACAGTGTATGTTTTAGCTCTTCCTTTTTTAGTCCTCTTCAATAAAAAAGTTAAATGGAAGGGGAGAGAATTTTAATGCTTTTACTTTGTAATTATTATGTAACATACAGATGTAATGCCTTTTGCAAATTTTGTCATTTTGGAGTTCACGAAAATTTTAAAGATACTCCTTTTGCTGATTTAGAAGTTTACAAAGATAACATAAGACAATTATCAGAACTTGGTGTTAAATTTTTGGATCTAACCGGCGGAGAACCTTTACTGCACAAAGATATTCACCTTATGGCTGAATATGCAAAGCAGCATAAGATGCAAACTAGTATAACTTCCA
>PFGS01000071.1:2202-3877 GCA_002783525.1 Ignavibacteriales bacterium CG12_big_fil_rev_8_21_14_0_65_30_8
GAGCACAACAAAATTAGAAAAGTAGACTGTTATAAATTTGTGTTTAAAAGTTTAGATATTGCAAAATCACTAGGTGAGTTTCCTGATATATTATTTACTGTAACAAATGAAACTTATAAGAAATTGCCAAGGATGCATCAGATTGCTAAAGAAAAAGATCTAATGCTGATAGTAAATCCGGTTTTTTCATATTTTGGTAATCCCGGTTTGAGTGAAGAAGCCATTGAATATATTGATGAATATTGTTCAGGTAAAATGGATATTTATCTCAATCATGGATTTATGAAACTTAGAAAGGATGGAGGCAATGATATAAATGATCCAAAATGTAAAGCAGTTTCTCGTGTAATTGTTATTTCACCTTATAATGAAATTATATTACCTTGTTATCATTTTGAAAGTGATAAGATAAAAATTGACAGACCTATTAAAGAAATTAGAAACTCACAAAAAATATTAGATTTTAAAAAGATGGAAGGAAGATTTGAATTTTGTCAAGGATGTACCGTTAATTGTTACTTTGAACCGTCATTTTTCTTTCCTACAAACTTGTATGCAATAAGCAGTTTAACATCAAAATTTAAGTACAGTTATAATAAATACGTAAAGCAAAAATTAAAAAAACTGAAGTATACAAACGGAAAATAATTAATGCGAAAACATTTTACTCTACTTATTATAATTTTTATTTCTTTACAGATAATTCCACAGTCAAAAATTGAATGGTTCCCAAGCGGACTTAATATTCAACCTTTTACTGCAAATTTTTTAGAACCAAAAACAGGATTCTCATATTTAATTTCAGAAAGTAATTTAAGATTAGATATTGGGACTTCTGCTGATGTATTAAAGATAAAAGATGAAGGTAAAATTTCTTCTCTTGGTGTTGATCTTTTTACATACACAAGATTAAGAAGTGAAAGTAATTTTAAATTTCCTGTAGAAACCACTGATTTTTATTTCGGTTTAAATTATGCACAAAAATATTTTAATGATGAAAATGAATATGGTTTTAGATTTAGATTTGCTCACATTAGCACTCATTTAGTTGATGGCAGTTATGATATTCAAAGCAAAATATGGAGAAACGGGCGACTGCCTTTTGTTTACAGCCGTGATTTTTTTGAACTGTTACCTTTTTATAAGAAGAATGGCTTTCGTGTATATGCCGGTATCACTTATTTATTTCATACAGTTCCAACAAATATAGGCAAAGGTATTTACCAGTTTGGATTTGATAAATATTTCACAAATTTCCCTTCAAGTATTATTACTCCATTTGTAGCATATGATTTTAAATTATCTAAACTTGATAAGTACATTGGAAATAATATTGTTTCAGCAGGTATAAAGTTTGGGAAATATGATAAAAAAGGTTTCCGAATCGAATTAAATTATTATTCCGGTAAAAGTGTCCACGGACAGTTATTTGATATCAATGAAAATTATTTTGCACTAGGTTTTAATATGGATTTATAATTTCACAAAACAATTCCTATATTATTTAAATAAAAATGGCTAAAACAAAAAAGAATAATTATCTGCTGCATATTGGTTTATTTATTTTTACGTTTATAACTACTACAATTGCAGGTGCTGAATGGATAAGTGCAACTCCCGGACCGTATGAAATATCATTTTTAGCAAAAGGACTTCCATATTCATTATCAATGTT
>PFGS01000026.1 GCA_002783525.1 Ignavibacteriales bacterium CG12_big_fil_rev_8_21_14_0_65_30_8
GAAAATTGGGAGGCTCCTCTTTATTGGAAAAAAATAGATAAAAAATGGTGGAATTTTACTTTGTCAGGTTTAAAAGAAATTTCAATGAATGAACCAGTTACACACATTAGTTATTATGAAGCAGAAGCTTTTGCAAGATGGAAAGATGCTAGATTACCTACTGAATTTGAATGGGAAGTTGCTGCAAAAAATATTAAGATAAATGGAAACTTTGTTGATAAAAATAAATATCATCCAACTCCTTGTAACATAAATTCTCAAAATAAATTGAATCAAATGTATGGTGATGTTTGGGAATGGACACAAAGTGCTTTTTTACCTTACCCTGGATTTAAATCTTTACCCGGTGCTTTAGGTGAATACAACGGTAAATTCATGTCAGGACAAATGGTGCTTAGAGGAGGCTCTTGTGCAACTTATTCTAATCATATAAGAAAAACATACCGTAATTTTTTCCCTCCACATTCACGCTGGCAGTTTATGGGATTAAGATTGGCAAAAGATATTTAATATAAATTATGGATATAAAAACTGACAAAAATGTAAACACAGAGATTTTATCAGAAGTTTTAAATGGACTAAACCAAAATCCTAAGATGCTTCCCAGTAAATATTTATATGATGAAAGAGGTTCTCAATTATTTGATGAAATTTGTGAATTAGAAGAATATTATCCTACCCGAACTGAAATGCAAATTATGCAGGATAATATTATAGAAATAGGGGAATTACTGGGCGAGGGAACTCTTCTTATTGAATTAGGAAGCGGCAGCAGTCAAAAAATCAAATTATTATTGGATCATATTCCAGGCCTGGCAGGTTATATCCCAATTGATATTTCTTCTGAACACTTATTAAATTCCTGTAAAGTCTTGCAAGAAGAATATCCCGATTTGAATATATTTCCTCTAGCTGCTGATTATACAAATAGTTTTTCATTACCTAAATTAGAAATAAAATACGATCACAAAGCAATTTATTTCCCGGGTTCAACAATAGGTAATTTTACAAAAAAGAAAGCAAAAGAATTTATAAACAGAATTGCAAATATTGCAGGCGAAAATGGAGGACTAATAATTGGTGTTGACCTTAAAAAAGATAAAAAAATATTAGAAGATGCCTATAATGATAGGAAAGGAATTACAGCTGAATTTAACCTAAATATTCTGAATCATTTAAATGATGAGATAAATTCAGATTTTGATTTAGTCAATTTTAAGCATTATGCATTCTTCAATGAAGTTGAAGATAGAATTGAAATGCATTTGATAAGTAAAAAAGATCAGACTGTGAAAATTGGTGATTCATCTGTTGAAATTAATAACGGTGAGCATATAATTACTGAGTACTCTTATAAATATACATTAGAAGAATTTAAAGAATTAGTTAGCGTTCACTTTGAATTAAAAAAATATTGGACTGATGCTAATAATTTATTCAGTATTCAGTATTTTAAAGTAAAAATATAAAAATCAATTTTCCTAATTCTTGTACTTATATATTTATTTTTTTTATATTAGTATTATTTTATTAACAAAATTATAATACAATTATTATGACCTCTACTCTAGCACACAATAATTCCACAATGACGAATAATCAAGAGTTACCTCAAACACTATTAATTGAAGATGAAGAAATTAGCAGAACCATAACAAGAATGTTTCTTAAAGGTATTTGTACGGTAGACTTTGCAGAAAGCGGAGAAACCGGGTATGAGATGGCAAAACAAAAGAATTATAAAATTATATTTATGGATATTGGACCTGGAAGGGGAATGAATGGAATGAAAACTGCACAAAAGATAAAACAACTAGATAATTATAAAAACACACCAATTGTTGCATTAACTGCATACGCAATGAAAGGGAACAGAGAAGAATTTTTAGCAAATGGCTGCACTCATTATATCTCTCGTCCTGTAGATAAACGTAAATTAATTGCATTAGTACAAGATATACTAAACGAATTATAAAATTCTTTTAGTCAACAAATAGTTAATCATTATTTATTAATATTTGTAATTAAAATCAGGTATTAAAATGTTTAGAAAATTATTACCTAAAGAAACTTTATACTTTGAAAGTTTCAGAGAAATGGTTGAACATCTTTCTGAAATGGCTGATCTTGCTCTCAAACTTTTCTCTGCCGATAAATTTGATAAAAGTATAATACTTGATATTAAACCTATAGAAAAAAGATGCGACGAGATTACTAAGAAAATATTTAAAAGATTAAATCAAACATATATAACTCCTTTTGATAGAGAGGATATTTTTAATCTAATTAAAAGACTAGATGATATTGGAGATATTCTTTACGCTGCAGTAATTAGAGTTGAATTATTTAACCGCAAAGAAAAAATAAAATATGCTGATGATATTGTAGCTATAATAGTAAAACAATTAGATGCTCTTGAAATTGCTCTCCGGGACCTAAAAGTTAGACATATTAATGAATGCAAAGCAGTCAAAGATTTAGAGACAGAGGTGGATAGTATTTATCATCAAGCTATAAAAGAATTGTTTTTAGAAGAAAAAGATGCGATAGAATTAATTAAGAAAAAAGAAATTCTTAGCATTCTTGAAGACGCCTCAGATAAATGCCAATCAGCAGCAAATGTTATTTTAGCAATATTTATAAAGAACGCATAGTATGGTTTTTGCTGTAGCAATTATTCTTCTAGCGCTTATATTTGATTTTTATAATGGCATGAACGATGCCGCAAATTCAATTGCTACTATTGTTTCAACTCGTGTATTAACACCTATCCAGGCAGTAATGTGGGCTGCGTTTTTTAATTTTGCCGCTGTATTTATTTTTGGTGTTAGTGTAGCAAACACAATAGGTAAAGGTATTGTAGATATTGCAATTGTTGATAATTCTGTTATTTCAGGCGGCGTGATTGGAGCAATACTTATGTCTGCTATTGCAACACACAATGGAATGCCGATAAGTATCTCTCATGCAATTATTGGTGGTTATGCCGGAGCCGGTTTTGCTAAGGCCGGTTTTACAGCTATTGTAACTTCAAGTTTCGGAAAGATAGTTCTATTTATGTTTATTGCACCAATATTAGGTTTTATTTTTGCATTAATTTTTTCAATCATTACAACTTGGATTGTAAAAAATAAAAAACCGGCAAAAGTTGATAAATATTTTCGAAGGCTTCAATTGGTTTCATCAGCATTATTTAGTCTAAGCCATGGCTCAAATGATGCACAAAAAACAATAGGTATAATTACAGTTGTTCTTTTTACAAATGGTTTTTTAGGTGATACATTTTATGTACCTAATTGGGTCATTTTTATGAGCTATACTGTAATTGCTCTGGGTACGTTACTTGGGGGATGGAAAGTGATTAGTACATTAGGAATGCGGGTAACAAAATTAACTCCTTTCGGAGGATTTAGTGCAGAGACCTCGGCAGGTATGACAATTTCATTTGCTTCTTTACTTGGCATACCTGTTAGTACCACACACACAATAACAGGTTCTATTATAGGTGTTGGAACTTTAAGAGGATTTTCTGCTGTCAAATGGGGAGTAGCAAGAAATATTTTATGGACCTGGGTTTTAACAATGCCAATAGCTGCTATTTTTGCAACTCTTGCCTATTATTTAATTGATTATCTGACTAAAATATTATAAGAATAAAATTAATTTATAATCTCTGAATTTATAGCTTTAGAAAATAATTCAGTTAATTCTTTT
>PFGS01000190.1 GCA_002783525.1 Ignavibacteriales bacterium CG12_big_fil_rev_8_21_14_0_65_30_8
TTCATAAATGAAGCATTTGAATGACAGCTTTTACAAAGTTTAGGAATCTTAGTAGGGTATACTGTTGATCTTGGATCTTTAACTGAGGCAATATTATGTACACTATGACAAGTTATACAATCTGCTATAGGAGTACTTGCATTAATAGATTTTGTAAAGTGAATTGATCCTTTTAATTTTTCAAATTGATCCGTAGGAATATTAGAACCAAATGATTTCATCTTTTTAGAATCAGAGTGGCACTTTATACAAACTTTATATCTTTCGGCTTTGCTGGGAACACCAATATAACCTTTGTTTTTATCCATAGCTTCATCCATATCATCCTTAGTTGGATCACCTCCATGGCAACCTGCACAAGTTATGCCTTTATTAAAGTGAATATCTTTTTTAAATAAATGAGCAGGTTCACCATTACCATCTTCGTTATCAAAATGACAAGTAAGGCATTCATTTACAGTTTGTTGAGAAGCATTAGGGATGAAATTTTTTTTTGTCTTTGCAGAAGAAAAATTTATAATAAGCAAAGAAATAATTAAAGATATAAAATATTTGTACATTCAAATTCTCCTTAATCCAATAAGTAACCAATAATTGTAAAAATTATTATGAAAGAAATAACAAAAATTCCTACATAATTAATTATTTTATTTTTCTTACCCTTTGGAGTTTTACTATCCCAAAATGGGACCAATACCCATAACAATCCTGCTAATCCAAAAGTGAATATTCCAAGAAGCTCACCTTCAATAAACCAAACTTTAGCCGGAATATATTTAAGTGTTTGAAACATAAATAAAAAATACCATTCGGGTTTAATTCCAACCGGTGCAGAAGCAAAAGCATCGGCTTTTGGTCCTAGTTCCCAAGGAAAAAAAGTAGCTAAAATTGCAAGTATGTTTATTACAATTAACCAAATTAAAAGATCGTGAACAGCAAAATTTGGAAAAAAGGGTATAGTCTCTTTTTCAGATTCTTTTTTGTTTTTCCATTCTTCAGGTTCTGACATTCCCTGTCTTTGAATAACGATTAAATGCATTGTTAAAAAGACAACAAAAATTCCAGGTAGTAAAGCAACATGCAAACCAAAAAATCTTGATAATGTTGCTCCTGTTACGTCTTCTCCACCTCTTAATAGTTTAAGTAAGAAATCACCAACAAGAGGTAGCTGGCCTGCTATATCTGTTCCAACTTTTGTAGCAAAGAAAGCCAGTTCATCCCAAGGAAGTAAATACCCACTGAATCCGAACCCCATACTTAAAAACAATAATATTACACCAGTATACCAAGTCAACTCTCTAGGTTTTCTAAATGCTTTTAAAAAGTAGACTGAAAACATATGAATGAAAATTGCAAGAATCATTAAATTTGCTGACCAACTGTGTATGCTTCTTATCAACCATCCAAAACTTACTTTTGTATTTATAAATTTTATGCTTTCATAAGCTAGATCCTCAGAACCTTTATAGTACATAATTAGCAGAATTCCTGTAGTAACTTGTACTATAAACAGTAGTAATGAAATTCCGCCAAAATAATACCAAATAGTATTTCTATATTTTGGTACTGATTTATGCTTAAGAAATGAAATAAGATTATCTAATTGAAACCTTTCATTAAGCGCGTTAAATATTTTTTTAGTAATTGATTCTTTCATTTTTATACCGATGGTTTATAAACAGTTACTTCGTCATTTTTAATTGCTATTTCATATTTTGCTAGTGGGGCAGGGGGTGGTCCGCTTATATTTCTTCCGTGAAGATCATATCTACCATTATGGCAGGCACAATAAATTTGACCGTAATCTTGTCTGTATTGAACTATACAATCTAAATGAGTACAGGAAGCAGAAAATGCTCTATATTCACCATCAGCAAGTCTGATAACTATTACAGGATCATTACCGAATTTTATGATTTTGCCGGAATCTTTTTCCATATTAGTAACTTTACCAATATTTACGCTATTTACTTTAACTACTTCAATTTGAGGGGGTCTTAAATAACTAATCAATGGGTAAATAACAGCACCAAGCCAAGCAATAAATCCACCTGATAAAAGTATATTAAGAAAATCTCTTCTGCTTTTTTTCCCTTCTTTTTTTTCTTTTTCTACCATTAGTTTATATAAATTATTAAGTAAAAGTTAATTAAAAGTAATCTTAAAATAATATACAATTATTTTAAAATTAAAATCTTATGAAGAAAAACAAAAGTTTTTTTTCAAAAAAGATATGATTTTTTTTAAGTTTCCAGTAAAAATGTAACTCTTTCTGAAATTTCATCAAGATCATAAGGTTTATAGAAAACGGAACTTACATTTTCTCTTATTTTGCTATCTAATAATTTAAGATTAGACTTATATACGTAAGTAATTATTATTGGTACAACAGGATTATTTTTACCAAAATTTTCGCAAAAACTTTCTACTTTATTATCAGGGTCAACATCTAAAAAAAGTAGATCTAATTCTGTTACTTTTGCAATTTTATCAATATTGTCAAAATTAGTTGTAGTTATAACATTAAACTTGTTTTGTAAATATACAAGAAGACTTAGGCATAGATTAAAATCCTCACTATAAAACAAGATAGTTTTCATCAAATAATAACTAATTAAATTTATAAATTAATTGTAATTGATATTACTATGCTAAATTTATGCCAATTTATAGATTATACTTTATTGTTATAAATTTTAGTTTTAGGCTGGTTTTGTACTTTTTAAGTATTAAAAAGTACAATTTTTCTTAAATATGCAAAAATTTACAACAAATAATTTCAAATTATGAGAATAACTTTTTATTACGATTTTATTCCCAATTCTTTTAATTTTCTATAAATAGTCGATAATCCAACTTTTAATTGCTCTGCTGTTTTTTCTTTATCATTATTATTTGCTTCGAGAACTTTAATAATAAAATTTTTCTCATATCTTCGAACTGACTCATCAAGCGAACCTAATTTAGAGTGATCTGTTGAATCCGAAATAAAGGAGAAACTATCAGGAAGATCTTTAATCGAAATAAATTCATCCTTACAAAAGATTACTGCTCTTTCTATTACATTTTCTAATTCTCTAACTTCGCCCTTCCATTCGTGTGAAATAAGTGCTCTTATTGCATCATCACTAAATCCTCTAATTCTCTTATTCATTTCTGCTCTATATTTATTCAAGAAATGATCAGCGAGAAGGGGAATGTCATCAGTTCTGTCTTTTAAGGATGGCAAATCTATTTCAATTACATTTAATCTATAATATAGATCTTCTCTGAATCTTCCCTCTGCAATCTCTTTTTTAAGATCTCTGTTTGTAGAAGCTATAAATCTAACATCTATTTTCAAAGTTAGGGAAGTACCTACTGGAGTAATTTCTTTTTCTTGGATAGCTCTTAACATTTTTACTTGCAGATTTAAAGGCATTTCACTTATCTCGTCTAAGAAAAAAGTACCACCGTTAGCTGCTTTAATTAATCCTTCTTTGTCAGAAATAGCTCCGGTAAAAGCACCTTTTTTATGTCCAAATAGTTCACTTTCTATCAAATTTTCTGAAATAGCACCACAATTTATTGCTAAGAATGGTTTTTTATTTCTTTTACTTTTATAGTGAAGAGATCTGGCAACTAATTCTTTTCCTGTTCCGCTTTTTCCGGTAATTAAAACTGAGCTGTCTGTTTCAGCTACAGTA
>PFGS01000220.1:0-2946 GCA_002783525.1 Ignavibacteriales bacterium CG12_big_fil_rev_8_21_14_0_65_30_8
CATCGACAGTAATACTTTCAATTATAAAGCCTGTATTAGGTGTTATTGTAAAACTTTGGTTAGCTCCTAAATTAACAACTGTACTACCTAAAGGTGTTATACTTCCATTACTTCCTGCTGAAGAGACAATTGTATATAAACTTGCAGAGTTTTCTATGGTTAAGTTGCTCCCTGTTATGTTAATATTTGTTCTTACATAATTTGTTCCGTTAACCGTAAAAGGGGTTAATGTTTTATTAACATTGCCTTGAGTAAAAATCACTTCACTCCAATTAGTTGGAACTGCAATATCAACAGTCAATGGATAATTATAAATATTATCATCTAAACCATCACCAACATCAATAGTAATTTTATTTGAAGTGCTTGAAATTATATTGAAATAAAAATGATCTCTTTCTTCCATATATCTATTAACATTTCCTATAGTCTCAATCCAAACATCGTTATTGTCTGATTTATCTTTTAACCATTGAACTAAATCAGTAAGCCATTCGTTAGTAATTGGATAATAATAATCTTCTTTAAGAGCATCAGATAATTCTGAAAAAGGTACAACTTCGTGACCTTGGAAAATTGTCCATTTACCATCATTAATAGAATTTTGAGTATATGATTTATAGGCTTCTAATTCGTCTAAATCATCTGATAAAGAATTTCTAGGCAAATCAAATTCAGGTTGTTCGCTTGTTAAACTGTACCATTGCATTCCACTTAATGAAGATAAATTTGGCTGACTTCCGATTGCTCTAGCATTTTGAAAATAATTTTTTGTAACATCATCAACAGTAGCATTATGTTCTGTGTAAGGATATGCGAATGATATAACAGGAATTCCAACTTTTTGTTCAATTAAAGTTTTTGATTGATATAATTCGTAAGTAATTGTTCCGGGTGTATTTTCATCCCCTACAGCTAATCCCTTTAAATGCGGATGTTCCATTGTATGTGCAGCCATCTCGTGACCTTCAGAACCCATCTGTGCAAATTGCCACCACAATCCATATCTCCATTCTGGTTCAGAATCGTGAACTGAACCTGCCAATAGAAAAAATGTGCCCTTAAAACCAAATTGATCTAAAATAGGTCTTGTATTTGTATAATGTGACATAAAAGCATCGTCAAAAGAAAATGAAAATGCTGATTTTTTATCATCAGCCCATTTCTTTACTATTATATCACCGGCTGTCGTTGTATTTGTTATTGAAGATTGTTGTTTGTCATTTATCCCTATTCCTTGAGCTCGAACATTAAAATTTACCAAAAAGAAAGATAACAGTAATAAAATTTTAACTTTGTTTGATTTTGAATATGTAGATTTTTTCATAATTATAGCACATTTATGTATTAAATTGAGAATTCTGTAACATTGAAACACTTTTGTTTAACTAAATTCTGACTTTTCCATTGTTTTTTTTAATATTTTCAAACTTTTACCTCTATAAGTAATCTATTTATACAAGAAACAAGCCAAAGATTTAGCTATTTATAACAAGACACAAAAGGTATTATTTACTTGTAAAATGTACTTTCTTGAGATATCCGTTAGAGTTAAAAAGTTGGATTTTAATCACTATTAAGCATATTCCTATCTGGCATCAAACTTGTCTCCTATTACTAATAAAATATTGAAAGGATCAACAATGCATTTAGATTTATTTATGTCAAGCATAGAAACAATTGCCTTAATTTTTACAGGGGTTGTTTTATATTTAGAATTTTTTGTAGAAGATCAAGACCTTTAATCAATAGGAATAATTATGAATTTGTTTTTTATTCTGGGTCTTACATTAGGTATTAGAATTGCTTATGCCGGTACAAAAAAAATATATAAATACAACAAAGAAAGAAAAGAACTAGACCAATTATTTATATAACAGATACGTTCCATTTTTAGTCCTTTCTACTTTTTTATTTTAAATAATATTTTATATCTTTAAGTATAAACACTAACTGATTTTATATTTGAAGAACTACTTGCCAGACATATATTCATTTCAAAAAATCATCTTAATATTTAGGAGTTTTTTTATAATTAATACTTGGAGGAACTATGTTTAAAGGGCACCCCAAGGGACTCTATGTTCTTTTCTTTACAGAAATGTGGGAGCGATTTGGCTTTTACACTATGCTCGCAATTTTTGTTTATTATATGCAAGAAAATTTTGCTTGGGATGCAACACAAGCAACAAACGTATATGGTTTATTTCTTGCAGGTGTATATATTACTCCCCTGTTAGGTGGATGGATCGCAGATAATTTTTTAGGGTACGGTAAAACTATTACCTTGGGTGCAATTGTAATGGGAATAGGCTATGCGCTTATGGCAATTCCTACAAGTTCACCAATGCAATTATATATAGCATTAACTATTGTAGCACTAGGTAATGGACTTTTCAAAGCTAATATTTCTGTATTAGTAGGTAATTTATATTCTCATACAAGTGGATCATTAAAAGATGCAGGTTATAATATTTTCTATATGGGAATAAATGTAGGTGCTTTCTACGCGCCATTTGCAGCTGCAGGAATAAAACAATATTTTATTGATAACTTTGGTTCTTCACTAGCTGTAGGTTATAATGCTGCTTTTGGAGTAGCTGCAGCGGGAATGATAATATCTTTATTAATTTTTCTAATATTTAAAAGCAAATATAAAGATGCAGATTATCAGGCAAAGAATACTGTTAATGAAGAAAAAGATCTTCAGTTATCAAAAGGTCAAGAAAAAGAAAGGATTATTGCACTTATTACAATTTTTGCAATTGTAATATTTTTCTGGATGGCATTTCATCAAAATGGAGCTGCACTTTCTTTATTTGCCAGAGATTACACAGACATAGCTGTTGGTAAATTTACATATGTATTATTTGATGTAATTGGTTTGCATGGTTTACTTGCTGTTTTATTAGGCGGTGCTGTATTGATAAGTAAAAAATCTACTTC
>PFGS01000220.1:2958-3804 GCA_002783525.1 Ignavibacteriales bacterium CG12_big_fil_rev_8_21_14_0_65_30_8
GATCGGAGGAGTTTTTGCTGTAACTGGTTTAGCTATACTGATCTACAAGCTCTCAACAACTACAGGAAATAGTACAATAGCTCCAGAGCAATTTCAATCATTTAATCCAATGTTTATTGTTTTATTAACTCCATTAATTGTAGGATATTTTGCTTTCCTAAATCGCAAAGGAAAAGAACCTTCTTCACCGGCTAAGATTGGAATAGGAATGATAATAACAGGCGTAGCTTATATAATTATGATCATTGCATCTCAAGGTTTAATGTCCGTTGAAGCCCTTGGTGGACAAGGATCAGCGGTAACAGTAAGTCCGTATTATTTATTTGCAACATATTTTACATTAACAATTGCAGAACTGCATTTAAGTCCTATGGGACTTTCATTCGTTTCAAAAGTAGCACCACCCAAAATGAAAGGTTTAATGATGGGAGGATGGTTTGGAGCTACGGCAATTGGTAATTATTTAGCCGGATTTGTCGGTAGATTCTATCAGCATTGGGAACTATGGCAATTCTTCCTTTTACTTGTAATTACTTCGTTTATTGCAGCACTTCTCTTAAAGGTATTTTTAAAGAAACTTAAACACGCTACAAGATAATATTCTGAGGCGGCTTTTTAGCCGCCTTTTTTATATAAGTTTCTCTCCAAAAATTATCAGTCAAATTTGGTATTTTAGTTTTATATGGTACGAAAAATTATTCATATTGATATGGATGCTTTTTTTGCTTCGGTTGAACAAAGAGATCACCCTGAATTAAGAGGAAAACCAATTGCAGTAGGTGGCTCAGGTAAACGTGGTGTTGTAATGACTGCAAGCTATGAAGCCAGAAAATTTGGTGTACATTC
>PFGS01000139.1 GCA_002783525.1 Ignavibacteriales bacterium CG12_big_fil_rev_8_21_14_0_65_30_8
AGCGAAAAATTTAAAACAGTTGTTAAATAAACTGTTAAAAAGGGAAGTACCATTGTGCCGACACGGTTTATAAAAGTTAGTACAATCAATTGCCAAATTTCTTTTGGATGGTTGGAGTAGGAGTCTTTATAAAGTTGATATGTTTTTAAAAACATTATAGGTTAAATTATCAGAAATAATTTTATTAACCCCTGGCAATTTGTAAGAAAAATATATTACTCAAATAAGGAATTCCGAGATTTTTGTATAACCAAGTATATGATCTTTATTTACTTACAAATTGTCGGCCAAAAGGGCAGATTTTCCAATGGAAAATCTGGGATAAAGAAATAAGTTTTCTTAAATCACTTCAAATCTTAACCAGCTTGCACGGGATTTTTCAGAGTACGGAGCCCCGGTAGTAAAAATTACAAGTTCGCCTTGTTTTATAAGTTGGGCACTTAACAATAATTTAATTGCTTCATTTATGGCAAGATGTTCTTTATCAATATCTTCAGAAAAGAATGGAATTACACCCCATCTCAATGACAATTTATTCATAGTATCAAAACTATTTGTTAGAGCGATTAGTCTTGCATTTGGGCTGTATTTTGAAAGGTTTATTGCTGTTCTCCCTTTAAATGTAAAAACAACAATAGCATCTGCGTTTATGTTTCTGCTTAAAGAAACTATAGATCTGCCGACTGAGTCAAAAACTTTTTCTTCAGTTGAAGAAGGTATTTCATATTCGTAATCTTTTAATGGTTTAAAATGTGTTTCCGTATTTCTGATTATTGAATTCATCATTTTAACTGATTCAATAGGGTATTTACCGATTGATGTTTCTCCGCTTAACATTACTGTACTTGTTCCGTCTAACACTGCGTTAGCCACATCGGAGGCTTCCGCTCTTGTTGGAATTGGGTTTTGTATCATTGATTCCAGCATTTGTGTAGCCGTGATTACAAGTTTACCTTTTGCATTGCATTTTTTTATTATTTCTTTTTGAATTAAAGGAACTTCCTGTGGTGGTAGTTCAACACCTAAGTCTCCACGTGCAATCATAATTCCATCGGCTTCCTCTAAAATAAAATCAAAATTATCACAAGCTTCCTTTTTTTCAATTTTAGCTATTACCTGAATATCTTTATTTTTTTCTTTGAGCCAATTTTTTAATTCAATAATATCACTTGCCTGTCTGACAAAAGAAAGAGCAATATAATCCACTCTGTTTTGAATTATAAATTCCAGATTATCAAAATCTTTTTTTGTAATTGAAGGAGTTGAAAGATTCATTCCGGGAAGATTTATTCCTTTTTTAGGTTCTAGTTTCCCTCCGTTTTCTATCAGACATATTAATGATTCATTATCTTTTTCAGTAACTTTTAATTTCAGCAGACCATCATTGATCAAAATGGTATCACCAATTTTTGCATCTGATATAAGTGATTTATAAGAGGTAGAGATCTTATCTTTTGTACCTAAAATATCTTCTGAGACAATAGAAATGTAATTGCCTTTTTTTAATTCTATTTCGGGAGAGGATAATTCGCCAACTCTAATTTTAGGTCCTTGTAGATCAGCAATAACTGCAAGAGGGATTTTTTCCGAGATATATGCATTGTGAATATTTGTAAATATTGATTTAAAATACTTTTTATCTCCGTGGGAAAAATTCAGTCTTATACCATCACATCCGGCTTTGATAATTTCTATTAAATTTTCAACAGAATCAGTTGCCGGACCAAGTGTACAGAGTATTTTTGTCTTTGCAAAATTAAGATTATTAACAGGCATTATTTTTTCTTTTTAGATTTTTCGGTCTTACTTTTTTTATCTTTTTGAGGCCGTGTTTTTAAATGAAAATTCTTCAATTTTTTTTCAACTAATCCAAAAACGGTATTTGCCTCGTAATTACCTTTTGAGTTTAATTTACCAGCCTTAACACCAGTTAATATTTCTATTCCTTCTTCAATTCTTTCAATTGCGTGTATATGAAATAATTTATTTTTTACTGCTTCAACTACTTCATCTTTTAACATTAAATCTTTTACATTTTGAATAGGAATAATTACACCATGTTTTTTATTTAATCCTCTATGTTTGCAAAGATCAAAAAAGCCTTCAATTTTTTCATTTACTCCTCCAATTGGCTGTACATCACCTTTTTGATTTAATGAGCCGGTCACTGCAAAAGATTGTTTCAAAGGCAGATCGGAAAGAGTAGAAAGAAGTGTAAAAATCTCGGCGCAGGAGGCGCTGTCACCGTCAACACCTCCATAAGATTGTTCAAACACAAAATTGGCATTAAATGAAAGAGGGAATTTTTGTCCAAATGTTTCTTTAAAATATCCGCTGATAATTAGCACACCTTTTTTATAGGTATTACCGGCCATTCCGGCTTCTCTGTCAACATTTATAATATTACCGCTGCCTATTGAAACAGAAGCTGTAATTCTTGATGGTTTACCAAAAGAATAAAAATCAGAACCGTAAACAGCAAGACCGTTTATTTGTCCGACTCTTTGTCCATCAGTATCAATAAGTATAACATTTTCATTTATCATATCAGTAACTTTTGATTCTGACAAACCATGTCTTTCTTTAGCAAAATTATATGCTTTTTCAATGTGAGCTGCTGAAACAATTTTAAAACCATCATCATTTGCCCAGAAGTTAGCCTCTCTGGCAACATCAGCAATATAAGAGAATCTTGTTGTTAGTTTGTTTTGCTGACCTGCATATCTTGCACTAAGTTCAACAAGTTTTGCAATTGCTGATTTGTCAAATTCGTTCAACCCTTCTTCTTTAATCAATTTTTTAATTACCCTGGCATATTCTATTAAAACATCATCTGTTCTTCTTATTTCATGGTCAAAATCAGCAATAATTTTAAACATTTTCTTAAAATCATCTTCATAATTTGACAGTAAAGAATAAATGTGTGAAGACCCGATAAGAATTATCTTTGTATCTATGCTAATTGGTTCCGGCTGTAGTGACGAAGTTGAGATCTGAAAAGGTCTATTGTCATCTCTAATTTGCAGAACTCTATAAGTAAGAATTCTTTTAAGTGTCTGCCAAACATTTGGTTCTTCAAAAAGATGTGTTACATTTAATACTAAATAACCTCCGTTAGCTCTTAGAATTGAACCGGATTTTATTTTTGAAAAATCACTGTACCATCCGCCTCTTCCGTCATTTACTTTTTCTATTGAACCGAAAAGATTTACATAACTTGGAGAGGTTTCTATTATAACCGGACAGCTTTGCGTGTTTGTATTATCCAGAATTATATTTACTTCGTAGTCTTTAAAATAATCTATAATAAAACCTTCAGGTGTAGTTACACCTTCAGTAGCAACACCTTTAAAAGCTTGAAGATTATCTAAAATATTTTCTTCTACATCTTTTAAATAATTAGTAACTTTTTTATCAGTAAAAGTATCTTTTAAATTATCTATTACTCCTTTAACAACAACCATTGCTGTATTTTTTTCAAGCTCGTCTAATTTAGATTGAAACTTTTGGCTAAGTTTTAAACTTTTTTTGTATATAGATTGAAGTGATTGTTGAAAAGTAGAATATTTTTTAACTATAGTTTCAGCATCTTCTTTTGTTATTTCCTTTTTTTGAACAAGTTCATCAAGTTTGAACAAAGGAACGGGTTTATTTTTTATAACAGGAAATATTTCAGGTCTGGGGGTTTGTCCGTCTTGGATCTGCCCTAATGTAAAATTATTTTTTTTAATTTTTTCCTGGAACGGTTGCATTAGTTTTTGCTGCTGAGAAGTAAAATCAGAAACTATTTTAGTCTTTTCAGTCTGGTAATTTTTACTTTCTAAAGTCTGAGGAATTTTTTTCTTTAATAATTCGATAGAGCTGCACATCTCATTTTTAAATTCTTTTGCT
>PFGS01000141.1 GCA_002783525.1 Ignavibacteriales bacterium CG12_big_fil_rev_8_21_14_0_65_30_8
TATAGAAACTGCTTTTATAATTGGTAGCGGACATGTAGGTTTGTCTGTTTCAAAAATTTTGAAATTACTAGGATTTTACATTATTGTCTTTGATGATAGAGCTGAAGTTTATACAATAAAACAAAACATTTATGCTGATGAAATTATTATTTGTAAATACCATGAGGTTGGAAATAAAATAATTGAAGGAAATAATTCATTTATAGTTATTACTACATCTAATTATTTAACTGATACTGAAGCATTAATTTCCGTAATAAATAAAAAAGTAAAATACATAGGAATGATGGGGAGCAAAAGGAAAATAAGAAATATTTTTAATGCATTAAAAGAAAAAGGAATAAACGAAAATTTAATTTCCAAAGTCCATTCTCCAATTGGTCAAGAAATAGGAGCTGAAACTCCTGATGAAATTGCTGTTAGCATTGCTGCGGAAATTATAAAAGTAAAAAATAAATGAATGTAATTCCGGTCGAACATAGCGAAAAACCGGAATCTCCTTAGAAAAGGAATAAGATGCCGGATCTTTGTCCGGTATGACAAAATAGAAATACTATTTCTTCATCAGCAAATAATACACAACAAAAGCCATTACAAATCCTACAAACCATGCATAATCATATAAAAAACTTACCTGCGGAACAATTAAGCCTATCAAAGCAATAAACACACCTGCTGCTAAAGCGATCATTCCCTTGGGATTAAAACCCTTTTTGTATTCGTAAATTCCGTTTCTTATATACAGATCTTTTACTTCAAGTTTTTGTTTTCTGATTATGAAATAATCACAGATCAATATTCCTGCTATTGGACCTAAAAAACTAGAGTAACCGACAAGCCATCCAAAAATATAAGTACTAAAATCTGAAAGAAGTTTCCAGGGCATCATTACAATTCCAACTACTGCTGTTATCAGTCCACCTTTTACAAAATTAATTTTTTTAGGAAATAAATTTGCAAAATCATTTGCTGGTGAAACTACATTTGCAGCAATGTTTGTTGTAAGTGTTGCAATTATTAATGCAACAAGTGAAACAAAAATTATAATTGGGCTTTCAAATTTTGATAGCAATACAACCGGATCCCAAATTGCTTCTCCATATATAACAACTGTTGCTGATGTAACAGTAATTCCAATAAATGAAAAGAAAGCCATAGTTGGTGGAAGTCCGATTGCCTGCCCAACCATTTGAGATTTTTGACTTTTAGCATATCTGGTAAAGTCAGGAATATTTAAAGAAATGGTTGCCCAAAAACCTACCATACCTGTTAATGACGGAACAAAAAAGTACCAAAAATCTAAAGATGTTTTAAATTTACTTGGCTGACTCAATATCGGTCCAAAGCCGCCTCCATTTACATATGCCCAAACCAGTAACCCGATTGCAGTCAATAATAAAAAAGGTGCCGCAAAAGATTCCAACCACTTAATAGATTCTGTTCCTTTAATTATAAAGTAAACATTCATCCCCCAAAAGATCATAAAACCAACAGCAGGTCCCCAGGAAAATACTGCCCAACTTGGTAGCAACAATATTATTAATGAATTAAATGCCTGTCCTCCAATCCAGGTTTGAATTCCAAACCAACCGCAGGCAACAATGGCTCTTAATAATGCCGGAACATTTGAACCCAAAGTACCAAATGATGCTCTTGCTAAAATTGGAAAAGGAATTCCATATTTGGTTCCGGCGTGAGCATTTAATACCATTGGAATTAATACTATAACATTTCCCAGAGTAATTGTAAGTAATGCCTGCCACCAATTCATACCACCTGCAATCAGTCCGCTAGCCAATAAATATGTTGGAATGCAAACACTCATTCCAATCCAGAGTGCAGCAAAATTATAAGTTCCCCATGTTCTTTCACTTACTCTTGTAGCAGCTAAGTCATCATTGATTAAAGAACTATCCGCAATTGTTGTTAGATCTGTTTCTATCAATTCGGAATTAAAAAGAGAACTCATAGCAATCCTTTATTTATTATTTATGAATTATTCTTGTAACAAAAATTAATTTGTTAAATCTTTTAAGGCTTCAAACAAAATATCAATTTCTTCATCTGTATTATAAAAATGAGGGGCAATTCTAATTCCTGCACTAGGCCTGTAATCAATCATTATTTTTTTTGATAATAATTTATTGGAAATCTCAAAAGAGTTAGGCATATCTATTGAAACCGTTCCACCTCTTAAATTAGGTTTTAGGGGTGTATTGATTTTGTATCCGTATTCTTCAGCAAGATTAATAATTTTTTCAGTTTGATGAATAGATTTTTTTCTGATTTTTTGCATTCCTATCTGAGCAATAATTTTTGGTCCTTCTTGTGCGGCATAGAAAGATGGGATAGTCGGTGTACCGTTCATAAATCTGTAAGCAGTGTCTGTATATTCCATTTCGTTTTCAAAAGCAAAAGGGTTTGAATGAGCCATCCATCCGGTAACTTCAGGTTCCAGTATATTTCTAAGTTCAGGTTTTATCCACATAAATGCTCCTCCTGGTCCACCGCAAAGCCACTTTAAAACTCCACCAATTAAAATATCGACCCCTAATTCCTTTACATCTATTTCAAGAGTACCGACAGCGTGGTAAGCATCTAATACAACTAAAGCTCCAACCGAATGTGCTTTTTCAACAATTGATTTGACATCCATCACATAAGCATTTCTGAAAAGAACATAAGAAATTGGAACAATTAAAGTTTTTTCATCTATTGCATCTAAAAGCTTTTTAGTATTTGGAATAAATCCATCTTCTGATTTTATTACATTAATTTCAGCTCCTTTATTCCTTGCATAGTTTTGATATACGTACATATCAGATGGGAATTCCAGATCTGTGTAAACTACTTTATTTCTTTCTTCCTCAAATTTAAATGATGAAACAATGATGGATTGTAATATAGAAACATTAGGATGCATTGTAATTTCGTTTTGTCCGGCACCAATTAAAGGAGCTATCAAGTTTCCGGTTTGAAGTGACATTTCCCACCATTTTTCCTGCCAGGCATTTACTCCCAAACTTGCCCAGACATCTGCATACTCATGCATTCTATCATAAACTTTTTTAGGCATTGCACCGAGTGAACTGGAGATCAGATATGTAGAATTTTTTAGAATTGGAAATTTATCACGCCAAATTAATAGCTCATCACTCACTTTTGTTTTTGCAATATCATTCATAAAGTTTTTCTACTGCCAAGCTGTTCCATAAGAATCTCTTTTTATAAATTTACCTCTGCCGGGTTTTCCAAAAAATTTATTGTCTTTAACAATTACTTCACCTCTTGACATAACTGTTTCTGCGTTGCCTTTAATTTTTTTTCCTTCGAACATAGAATAATCTGTGCACATATGATGTGTGTGTGCTGAAATTGTATATTCTTTATTTGGATCCCAAATAACAATGTCTGCATCTGAGCCAATAGAGATCGTACCTTTTCGCGGATACAGCCCAAACATTTTTGCAGGATTTGTGCAGCATATTTCTATCCATCTGTTTAATGTAATTCTTCCTTCACTAAAACCTCCGCTAAACAATAACTGCATTCTATGTTCAATACCCGGACCTCCGTTTGGTATTTTTGTAAAGTCACCAATTCCAAGTTCTTTTTGTTCTTTAAAACAAAACGGACAGTGATCAGTTGAAACAATTTGCAAAGTATTCTTTTTTAATCCGGCCCATAATTTATTCTGATGCCATTTTTCTCTTAATGGAGGAGTGAACACCACTTTAGCATCTTCAAAACCGGGTTTGTTCATATCATCATCAATTGAAAGGAATAAATATTGTGGACATGTTTCTGCATAAGCAGGCAAACCTTTATCTCTAGCTTCTGCTACTTTTTCAAGAGCGTCGTTAGAGGATAAGTGA
>PFGS01000293.1:0-2329 GCA_002783525.1 Ignavibacteriales bacterium CG12_big_fil_rev_8_21_14_0_65_30_8
TTCCATAATTAGATGTGCTTCTCTGTAACTCAAACCTCCTGGAATAGGAGTCCCAACTCCTGGTGCAACAGAAGGATCAACGCTGTCAACATCAAAACTTACGTGAATATGATCTACACTTTCTTTAAAATGTTTAAGTACTTTTACAATAATTCTATAAATGCCGGTCTTATCAATATCTGCCATTGTTGACATTGGGATTTTTAACTTTTTAATTATCATTTTTTCAGCAGCATCAATAGAACGAATACCAATTAAAGCACAATTTTCCGGTTTAAATTTTGGATTAATTCCATATATATTAACAAGCTTTTCATTCCCAATACCCAAAGATGCAGCAAGAGGCATTCCATGTATATTGCCGGATGGTGTTGTCTCTTCTGTATTCATATCAGTATGTGCATCAATCCAGATAACACCAAGTTTTAATTTATTTTTTTTACAGTGTGCAGAGATCCCTGCTATAGTTCCAAGAGCCATAGAATGATCGCCTCCTAAACATAGAGGGAAATTACCTTTGTCCAATTCCTTTTCTACTTTTGATGCTAAGGTAAATGTTGTTTTAACAATCTCGTTAAGAAACTTAAGTTTTAAATTTTGAATTTTTTGTCTTTCCATTATTTCTATTTTAATATCACCGGTATCATTTACTTCATATCCTAAATTTTCAAGTTTAGATTGTAACCCTGCAATTCTAAGAGCAGAGGGACCCATATCAACTCCCCTTCTTCCTGCTCCTAAATCCATAGGAAATCCGATGATAGAAATTTTCTCTTTTTGTATTTTATTCATAATGTTAGGTTGATTGAGTTTTAAATATTGAAATGAATTTAAAAGAATCAGAATAAGCTTTCAACAAAAAACACTTGCTAAAAAATTGTTAAATTCTATTTCTTATATTTAACTATAAAAGATTAATTATCATTAATTGTTTCACTTAGTTTAAAATATCTATAATAAATGAAGAATCAAATTATACTTTGGATGTCCGCTTTCGCAATTACTTTCATATTCGGATATCTAAATAGAATAACCTCAGATGAATATCCTGTAACAGGAACAGTAAAATATAATACCCAAAAAGTTAGTTATCTGTTTGATAAAGTTTACAGAGGTGATGATAGTTATAAATTTCAGATATTCACAAGTATGAAAGATTTAAAAATAAAACTTCAGTATAAAAATATTGGAGAAAATGTTTGGAAAGAAATTCCACTTAAACAAAATGATAATATGTATTTCGAATTTCTACCTAAAAAGAAACCTGGCGAAGAAATTATATATCGTGCAGAATTAGATTATGAAAATGATAGTATAATTGTTCCAAACAATGAAGGTGTTCAAATAACTTTTTGGGGAAGAGTCTCTAAACAAATTATGTTGTTCTATAATTTAGTTTTATTTCTAGGAATTTTCTTATCCACCAGAATTGGATTGGAATATTTTAACAAGAATGAAAAGATAAAAAAGCTCTCTCTTTTTCCATTAATATTTTTTATTTTTTATGGAATGCTGATAGTTCCTATTAAACATACATATGAACTTGGGGCATTTGAAAATCAAATACTACAAATAGGACAATTGTTCGATTTAAAATCACTTATGTTTTTAATTGTTTGGATTGTTACAATTATATTAATTTTCAATTCTAAAAAGAGAAGTATCTATTCATTAATTTCAGCAATAATTCTTCTTCTATTATATGGAATTAATATATAGAAGTATCAGGTTCAATCCCCATAGGGCTGTGTTTATCTTAAGATTTTTTGTTGTAAATATTTATTCCCTGCTTTCCGCAGGCAAGCCTAATGGGAATAGTTTTTTGTTGTAATACCAATCCTAAAGGAGGGTATCGTACAACTCGAAGATGTCATTTCGAACGAGTCTTCGAGTGAGAAATCTTTCAAATTCTTGAGGAAAAGATTTCTCCCTTCGGTCGAAATGACAAATATGTTTGTTGTGCGACATTCACTAAAGGGATTTAACATTTTTTATCAAGGTAATAAGATTCCGGCTTTTTGAAGGAATCATTTGGACAGCCGCATATTTTTGGAGGTGACTAAAGTCCGGTTTTCACTTCATTACTATTCCCCGCTATAAAGAGTAGTTTTATATCAGATGACTGTAATCAATCAGATGTTGTGATTGCTTCTTCGAGGAATCAATCCTCTCATCGCAATGACTAAAAACACTAAAATACTTAATTAATATTATTTAATAATCTTATAACTTCTGAATGAATCTGAGGATTTGAAGCGACAATGCTATCCCCCATTATTGGGTTATTACCCTGATAATCAGTTATAATACCTCCTGCGCCTTTAATAAT
>PFGS01000293.1:2350-2492 GCA_002783525.1 Ignavibacteriales bacterium CG12_big_fil_rev_8_21_14_0_65_30_8
CCAAGGTGACATAATCGGGTCAATCATAATATCTGCAAAACCGGAAGCTAAAAGATAGTAACCATAACAATCACCCCATCCGCGAAATAGTTTTACTTTTTTAATAAGATTATTAAAAGCCGAAATATTTTGATAATTCTCT
>PFGS01000293.1:2508-3777 GCA_002783525.1 Ignavibacteriales bacterium CG12_big_fil_rev_8_21_14_0_65_30_8
CTGTCAACAGAACTGCTTCTGAAATAGAATTGCATTTTCTTACCTGAACTTTTTTATTATTTAATTCTGTAGTGTAGTTATCTCCAATTAAAAAATGATCTAATGCAGGAAAATTTATTGCACCCAAAATTGGTTTATTATTTTTTAACAATCCGATTTGAGTTCCAAACATTACTGTACCACAAATAAAAGATTTTGTACCGTCAATCGGGTCAATTATCCATTTGTATTCTGCATTGGGATTTATTTCACCAAACTCTTCTCCTATTATTCCGTGAGATGGGAAATCCTTTTTAATTTCTTTTCTTATTAATTCTTCAGCATTTTTATCTGCAATTGTAACCGGAGAGTTATCAGATTTAGTACCAACATTAAAATCAGCTCTAAAATATTTTAATATTTCTTTTTGACTTATTACAGCTAAGTGTTTTATAAATTTTTTAAAATCGGATAAATCATTCATTACTATTAATGTTGAATTTAATAATTAGAATTGTCATTCTGATCCCGATTTATCGGGAGAAGAATCTCATCTAAATTAAAATTGAGTCACTTCTCTCCACTAAGTGTGACAAGAAAATTAGTGTTATAAATATTATTGTTTTTTTTGTATTTAATGTGGCTAAAGCCATTTAGTTTTGCTTTTTTCTCGCCACCAGCTGAAGCTCGTGGCTATTAATTAAATAAGGAATTTGCCACATCCTACCAGGGCGAACATAAAAGTTTCTGTTTAAATTAGGCTTTAGCCTAGTTCTCAAAAAAAATTAACTTTTAAATTTATCAGATAGTAAATTATACAACCAGGCAAAAATAGCTCCGCCGATTGCACCATCAAAAAAAGCCCAGACCAATCCAATTAATGCACCTGTGAAACTAATATTATAGCCTCTGTAAATTTGTCCAATAAAAGTAATATCACCTGAAGCTCCATCAAAAAATATTATCCATAGTGTGACAAAGAATAAACCAAGTCCCCAAATTAATCCGGATGTTAAAGCAAGTGCTTTTACATTTAGTTTCATTTTTTCCTCCATTTTAATTATTAAAAAATAATTTCTAAAAGCCGGACAGGAAGAATAAACCAACAGCTAATTAACATAAATAAAGATAAATAATTATCAAAAAATAAATTGATTATTTCTTTGTGTAAAAGTCAACTATCGTTATATTTGCAAGGTTATTTTTCTTAAAACTTAAGATAATTTTAAATAACATAGAAATGAATTGTGAGATTCCGTCTTTGTCCAGAGTTCACTGGACAATGGTGGA
>PFGS01000104.1 GCA_002783525.1 Ignavibacteriales bacterium CG12_big_fil_rev_8_21_14_0_65_30_8
ATGCAACTTTTTCCCATATCTAATTTAGATTTTGAAATTTTCTTCCATTCATCATTGAACCAATTCAATATATTCTTATCTGAATAAATACCCATGTGATAATAAGTTATAAAATATTTTTGTGATGCAATAGATAAAAAAGGAAGTGGTAGTTTAGGGTTGCAGTGATACCCGTCAGGATAAATAGAATGTGGAACAACATAACCAATCATACCGTAGCTCATTTCTTCTTTAAATCCTTGAGGTAAGTTTTTCTTTATAACTTGTCTTAATTTTTTTATAACAATTTGCCTTTCAATAGGTAAGTAATCTATATATTCATTTACTGTTTTAGCTTTCGATTGCATTTTTATTCTATATATAAATATTTATTAAGAATATTAACAACTTTTATATTTATCATTAAGGCCTTGATTTTGTAAGATCATAGGAATGATTTTTTTAAGTCTGGTCATTTTTGTTTCTTCTCTTTTTGCTTCCGAAATATATTCAGTATATTCTCTTTGCTTGTATGGTGTTAATTCACCAAAACAGTTTTTAAGTTTTTTGTTTTTAGTAAATGCAGAATTTAATTCTTTAGGTATTTTAAGTGGCTTTTTTGCAGCCGGTTTTATTTGTTTACCTTTCTTTTGGTTTTCTATAGCTTCCAGCAAATATTCTTTTACTAATTTTTCATCTATCTCTTTTTTGGAATTAAATTTCCAGTGACGAAGAGCTTTTGTAACTCCTTCTTGAGCATTAACTAGTTTTTTCTTTTTGTCTTTTAACAACGCACCCTGAAAAAACCATAAACTTACGTATGATTTAAAGGCAGCAATTCCTACAACATTTTTTCCATTTATTGTATAAACAGGAGCACCCCATTTTATTGTTTCTTGTAATTCTGTTGATAAAATTATTTTTCTAAGAAAAATCAGTTCAGTAAACCAATCTTTTCTCTTTTTTATATATTCATCAACTGTTTTGTTTTTTTCCATAGCACCTAAATTATAATTATATAATTATTAAATTAAATATGACACATTATATTTACTGTTACTTCATTAGGATCTTTTACAAAAAATCTTCTCACTTTCCATGGTTCATCAGTTATTGGATAAACGATCTCATAATTTAGCTCTGCAGCTTTCTTATATAAAAACTCTATATCCGAAACTTCTAATGAAATAAAAACATCTTTATTTGATATTTCTGCTTTACCACTTTTTAAGATATTAATTTGTGCAGTTGGATTAGAAGTTGATATAAAAGTTAATATCCAACCCATATCCATGGCCAATCTTAATCCAAGATAATCCTGATAAAATAATTTACTCTCTTCAATTTTATTTGAATTAATGTCGGGTGTGATTCTTCTAATTTCCATAATTTATTTATCTTTTATTTTTTTCTTTCCTGATAATTTAGCCAAGTTAAAATAATTCCAATAATTATAGCAAGTTGGAATGATGTATCCCAGTTTGCAGCAACGTTTTTATGAACTATAAGACTATAAAGGTAGGTCACCAATGCACTTACTATAATAACAAGGATGAAAATATTTACAAAATATAACGCTGTTTGTTTGATATTCATTTTAAGCTCCCAAATTTATGAATGTAACTTACAGTTTTAGATATATTTGTTTAAATTGTTGTGCAATTATTACATAAAATAATTTTATTAAAAGGGAAAAACAATAAATGTCAGAAAATTTATATACTCAACCTATGTTAAAAGAAGACTCACTTAAAGACAAAGTAATTGTAATTACGGGGGGAGGAACGGGACTTGGGAAATCTATGGGAACATATTTTTCAGAATTAGGTGCTAACCTAATTATAACTAGTAGAAAAATGGATGTACTTGAAAAAACAGCAAAAGAAATTTCTGATAAAACTAAAAATAAAGTTTTACCGGTTGTTTGTGATGTAAGAGATTATTCTCAAGTAGAAAATTTATTACAGACAGCCATAAAAGAATTTGGGAAAGTTGATGGGCTGCTGAATAATGCTGCCGGTAATTTTATTAGTCCCACAGAAAGACTTTCAAATAGAGCATTTGATATTATTGTAGATATCGTTTTAAGAGGAACATATAATTGCACACTAGCTTTTGGAAAGAATTGGATAAAACAAAAACAAAAAGCTACTGTTTTAAATATTGTTACAACTTATGCCTGGACAGGTTCGGCTTATGTTGTTCCTTCTGCGTGTGCAAAAGCCGGAGTGCTGGCTTTAACAAGATCTTTGGCTGTTGAGTGGGCTAAATATGGAATTCGTACAAATGCAATTGCACCCGGACCTTTTCCAACAAAAGGTGCTTGGGAAAGACTTTTCCCCGAAGAAATGAAAGCATTTTTTGATGTAAAAAAGAAAATTCCTTTAGGAAGGGTTGGAGAACATCAGGAATTAGCAAACTTAGCAGCATATTTAATTTCTGATTTTTCTTCATTTATGAATGGAGAAGTTGTTACTATTGATGGGGGAGAATGGTTGAAAGGAGCCGGAGAATTTAATATGTTTGAAAAACTTACACCTGAAATGTGGGATCAATTAGAGAAAATAATAAAAAATGTAAAAGGAAGTTGATTGTATTAATTTTTATTATTTTTTTATGAATATTAAATAATTTAATCGGGGGTTAAATGGGAAAATCCAAAAAAAGAAAAATAGTTTTTGACATTGAAACTGCTCCTTATCCTCTAGAAACACTATCCGAAAGTCAAAAAGAATATCTCTTCAGATATGCTGAAAAAGAAAAAGACGAAGAATTAAAAAAAGAAAAAAAAGATGAAGTTGTAAGATATCTCAGTCTTTATCCTTTTACTGCAAAAATAATTGCAATAGGTTTTTATGATATTCTTAAAGATAAAACTTTTGTTTATTACGAAAGTAATAAAAAAGATGAATGGCATTCAGATGACGGCATAATTAATTATAAGGGTTTAACAGAATCCGAAATAATTAAGTCATTTTGGAGAATAGCAGATTTAACAGATCAGTTTATAACTTTTAACGGAAGAAATTTTGATATCCCTTTTTTGATGGTGCGTTCCGCCTTAAATAAAATAAAACCTACTAAAAATTTAATTACCTCACGATACGATAAAAAACTTCATATAGATCTCCTGGAACAATTAACCTATTTTGGATTAACTAAAAAATTTAATTTGGATTTTTACTGCAAGGCGTTTGGAATTGAATCACCAAAATCAAAAGGTATTTCAGGAATGGAGGTTAAAAATTTATACGAAGCAGGAAAGATCAAAGAAATTGCAGTTTACTGTGGAAAAGATGTAATTGCAACAAATGAATTATTTAAGATCTGGCAAAATTATTTGAATGTATGATTTCCATTTAATTATTAAAAATAATATATTATTTTAGTTATCAATCATATATTTGTATATAAGATAAATTTTTTAATAAATAATAAAGGGAGTAAATGTGAAAAAGTATTTTGTATTGATCATTGTTGGGGTATCTTTTCTATTTTCAACTGCTTCATTTTCTCAAAATGATGATATAAATAATACATTATCTAATCTTTCAACTGCAGCAGCTCAACCATATGTAAATCCTGTTATATCCGCTTTTGGTTCAAATCTAAACTCAGGTTGGGTAAGTAAATTACCGGGAAACACAATGGGATCTTTCAACTTAGATCTTAAAATTGTGGGTATGGGTTCTTTCTTTGATGATAATGAAAAAACATTTTCAACAACCGGGGCTTTTAGATTTACTTCAAGTCAAGCAGATGAGCTTGTTGCTAATATCCCGGATCCGAATGATAGAGCTGA
>PFGS01000250.1:0-3386 GCA_002783525.1 Ignavibacteriales bacterium CG12_big_fil_rev_8_21_14_0_65_30_8
ATCGCTGTTGTTAAATATATCTTCTGAAAATAAAACAGATGTCATTTCTGGATTTTTTTCGAGGAATTTAATCCTTACAAGTATAAAATCTTTAAATTTTTCTTTAGCAGTCTTTTTTGATTTAAGTTCTTTTTCAACTAAATTATCCAGTTCTATAATTCTATTTAATATACCCAGGACAATATCTTCTTTATTTAAGAAATGTCTGTAAATCGCTGGTTCGCTTATTTTAACTTGTTTTGATAATTCCCTGATTGAAAATGATTGATATCCGCCAATGTGTATTATCTTGATCGCTTCGTCAATTATCATATTTTGTCTTTCTTCTGTACTAATTCTAGCCATTTTTAAGCCTTTTATAAGTTAGTTAACATTTACTAACAAATATAATTTATTTTTCAGTTCTTGTCAAGTATTTTATTAAAATTTTTTTTAATAAAAAAAGATAAAAATAAGCAACATATTTATATTACCTTTAGAAAAAATTTTGTAAATATAACTTCTATATTTGGTTCAATTTTAAGATTCTTTTGGTAATCGATAAACTTAAAGCAAAAATAAAATATTTTTTAAATAAGTAACTATGATAAATGAAAGCTAATTTCTTAATTATTCTTTTCATACTATTCAATATTTCTATTTCATCTCAAATCTACACACAAAAAGATGTAGAGATATTTAAAAATTTAATTAATAAAGCTCAGCAAGATAGTCTTCAGAATGAATCAATAGGAAAAATAATTGTTGAAATTGGTAAACAATTTATCGGAACAGATTATATTGCACACTCATTAGAAGTCGGAGATAAAGAAGACATAGTTGTAAACTTAAGAAATTTTGACTGCACTACTTTTTTAGATAATTCATTGGTGCTTGCAAGATTAATTAAAAGTAACGATACATCCTTTACTGATTATACAAAAGAACTTACAAAAGAAAGATACAGAAACGGTAAACTTAATCAATATCCTTCACGCCTTCATTATTTTACTGATTGGATTTACGATGCTGAAAAAAGAGGACTGATAAAAAATATTTCCAAAGAAATTGGTGGTAAACTTTATTGTAAAAAAATATTTTTTATGTCAAAGAATTATAAATTGTATAAACAACTCAGCAATGAAAAATTCTTAGAAGAAATTAAGCAGACTGAAAAAGAGATCAATAAAAGAAAATATTATTATGTTTCTAAAGAAATGATAAGCAAGGTTGAAGATAAGATTAAAACCGGTGACTTGATTGCAATAACAACAAGTGTTGAAGGATTGGACATTGCTCATGTCGGGATTGCAATAAGAATGGAAGATGGAAGAATTCATTATCTGCACGCACCAAATATAGGACAAAAAGTAAAAATATCTGAAAAACCTTTATCGGATTATTTAATGGGGAATAATGCACAAACCGGAATTATGGTTGCAAGAGCACTTGAGCCAAAATAAGTTCACCTAAAAAATTAACTTTCTTTTCACTAATTGATATATTGCATATTAAATTAATTAGGAAATACATTTTGAATTTAATTAATAAAATATCTAAAATAAAAATAGTTTTGGCTGATGTTGACGGTGTTTTGACCGATGGCGGTCTTTACTATTCTGCAGAAGGTTTCCAAATGAAAAAGTTTCAGGTTAAAGACGGATTGGGAATGGTTGCGCTTATGAAAAAAGGATATAAGGTTGGACTAATTTCATCCGATAAATCGCCAATAGCAAAAGCAAGAGCAGACAAGTTAAAATTAGATTTTGTTTTTTATGGTGTTGAAAATAAATTAGACATAATAGAAGAGATTTGCGAAAAAGAAAAAGTGACCAAAGAAGAAATTGCTTTTATGGGAGATGATGAAATTGATGTGGAAGTTTTAAAAAATGTTGGTTTAAGTTCTTGCCCGAGTGATGCAATTAAAGAAGTAAAAGATTGTGTAGATTTTATTTCAATAAAAGCCGGGGGTTTTGGGGCATTCAGGGAATTATCTGATCTGATTCTGGCAAATAAATAGATGACTTTGTTTAATTTTAATCAGAATTCTTAAATTTTATTCCTATATTTTAATCTATATTTATGAAAAAAATCAACTTTATAGCATTTTTTGTATTAATTAGTTTTGCAACTGTTTTTTCACAAACAGAAGAATATTTTGACGCACCATTTGGTGGCGGTTTGGGCTATAATCCCGGTTGGATTGTTCCAAATGTTGATATTATTAATACACAAATAAAATTATTGGGTATACCTGAATTTTCAAACAGCGGATTTTATACTTCCGGCATTAGCGGATTTATGTATTTGGGTTTTTTAAAACAATTCAGAGCCGGCGGTTTTGGTTTTGGTGGTTCAACTTCAAATGATATTTCAATTTCGGGAATAAATAAAGAAGCAGTTTATTCTATAAGCGGAGGCGGATTAACAATTGAATATACCTTGCCATATGTTAGAAATTGGGGAATATCTATCGGAACAATTATAGGAAGGGGCAGCTTACATTTAGATATTTATCAAAATAAAGGAAGCGAAAGCTGGGGAAATCTTTGGAGCGATCTTAGCAGCAACACTTCTCAAAATATACATAGTAGTTTAATTAATTCATATTGGTTTGCAACACCTACTTTAAATATCGATATACCTGTTGACAGATTTATTACTTTTAGAATTGGTGCTGGTTATCAATTTACTATTGGAGACAAATGGAAATTAGATAATGATGTTGATTTAACCGGTGTACCTTCAGATCTAAATGCAGATTCATATTTTATTCAAACCGGAATATTTATAGGATTTTTCTCTTTTTAATTTTATGAAAAATATATTAGTCACAGGCGGAGCCGGATTTATTGGAAGTAATTTTATCAATTATATTTTAGAAAATAGAAATGATTACAACATAGTAAATATTGACAAACTAACTTATGCCGGTAATCTGGAAAATCTTATTCCTTCCCAAAACAAAAAAAACTATAAATTTATTCATGGAGATATTACCAACGCAGAACTAATAAATTATTTGTTTGAAAAATTTGAACTTGAATATGTAATTAATTTTGCTGCCGAATCACACGTTGACAGAAGCATATTAAGTTCAAAAGAATTTATTACTACAAATGTTTTGGGTACAAATATTTTGCTGGATGTTTCCAGAAAATATAAAGTAAAAAAATTCCTTCAGATCTCAACTGATGAAGTTTACGGAAGTCTCGGTAAAGAGGGATTGTTCACTGAGCAGACTCCCCTTTCACCAAACAGTCCTTATTCGTCCAGCAAAGCAAGTGCGGATATGATTGCAATTGCAAATTATAAAACATACGGTCTCCCTGTTGTTATTACGAGATGTTCAAATAACTACGGTCCATATCAATTCCCCGAAAAATTAATTCCTCTGATGATTATTA
>PFGS01000250.1:3406-3858 GCA_002783525.1 Ignavibacteriales bacterium CG12_big_fil_rev_8_21_14_0_65_30_8
CTTCCTGTATACGGCGATGGTATGAATGTGCGGGATTGGATTTATGTAATTGATCACAACAAAGCAATTGACCTTGTTTTTGAAAAGGGAAAAGAAGGCGAAGTTTATAACATCGGCGCAAGCAATGAAATGCCGAACATCGAAATAATAAAATTAATTTTACAGCACTTAAATAAAGGTAAGGAATTAATTGAATTCGTAAAAGATCGACCGGGACACGACAAACGATATGCGATAGATTCGTCTAAAATTCAGAATGAATTAGGCTGGAAACCCCACTTCAGTTTTGAACAAGCAATTGAACATACTATTGACTGGTATCTCGAAAATAAGCAGTGGTGGTCAAGAATTATTTCGGGCGATTATTTGAAATATTACGAACTTCAATACAACAAAAGATAAATTCCGATTGAGAGGCTTCAGAATGAAAAAACTTTTTTTAATAATACTAT
>PFGS01000074.1:0-147 GCA_002783525.1 Ignavibacteriales bacterium CG12_big_fil_rev_8_21_14_0_65_30_8
CTTTTATTGGAAAAATATGGAAAGAGTTAATGGAGTTGCTGAGGATTATACAAAAGTCGGATTAAATGAAAGGCAAATAAAAATAGTTGAACATGCAATTAAATTGACAAAATCACCTTTCAACACTAATCAAAAAGATGTGGATGA
>PFGS01000074.1:159-3846 GCA_002783525.1 Ignavibacteriales bacterium CG12_big_fil_rev_8_21_14_0_65_30_8
GGGTCTATCGGATGAAGAAATTTTAAGTGTTAACTTAGTTACTAGTTATTTCAACTTTGTAAATAGAATAGCACTTGGATTAGGGGTTGAATTTAACGAAGAAGAAATAAAAGGATATAAATATTAATTTGTTTAAATCATTAAAAATATTTTTCCAAGCAGCAAAAGAAAAAGAACTGTTAATAACAGCATTTAAAGTTGCTCTTGTAGTTGGAGTAATCTTAAATTTAATTAATCAGGGCAAAAATATTATTAATTTCTCTAATTTAAATCTCACAAAATTTATTCTTACTTTTTTTGTTCCTTTCGGAGTTTCCATTTATTCATCAACAATAATGAGATTAAAAATACATGTTGGGAATAGAGCTAAAATTAAAGTTAAAGTAAAGTGTTTAAATTGCAAAGGTGGTGAGCTAATAATAGAAAAAGATCAAATTGTAGAAGAGTGTGTTAACTGTGGAGATAAAACTAAATATAAAGTAATAGAAATAATAAAATAAAAAATTCAAACATTGAATAAAAAATGCATAACATCACCATCTTTTACTATATATTCTTTTCCTTCAATTCTTAATACACCAGCATTACGGCAAGCAGTTTCTGATTTATATTTTATATAATCTTCGTATCCAATAACTTCAGCTCTAATAAACCCTTTTTCAAAATCGGTATGAATTACTGATGCAGATTTTGGGGCTTTCCAACCATCTTGAATTGTCCATGCTTTTACTTCTTTTGGCCCGGCAGTAAAATAACTTATTAAACCCAATGTTTTAAATCCAGTTTTGATTATCTGTTCCAAGCCTCCTTCATCAATTCCATACGATTTTAAAAATTCTTCTCTTTCGTTATCATTTAATGCAACTAATTCTTCCTCTACTTTTGCTGATATTTTTGCAAAAGATGCATTTTTCTCCTTAGCTAAGTCCATTACTTTTTTTACATAATCATTGTCTTCACTTAACCCATTCTCATCAACATTAGCGCAGTAAATAATTTTTTTAGAACTCATTAATCTTAATTCTCTAAAAAGATTTTTTCTAGATTGTTCATCATCAATTATAAAAGAGGAGGCTGTTTTACCTTCATTCAAATGCAGTAATAATTTCTCAGCATTTTCAACAAGAGGTTTTAATGATTTATCACCTTTGATAGATTTCTGAAGTCTTTCAATTCTGTTTTCTGTAGTTTGAATATCTGCAAGCAACAATTCAGTTTCAATTACTTCAATATCTCTTTTTGGATCAATGCTTTCGTCAACATGAGCAATGTCTTCGTCTTCAAAACATCTTACTACATGTAAAATAGCATCAGTTTCCCTTATGTTAGAAAGGAATTGATTGCCCAAACCTTCTCCTTTGCTTGCGCCTTTTACAAGGCCCGCAATATCTACAAAATCGACAGTAGAATTTACTACGCGGGTCGGATTAACTAACTTTGCAAGTTCACTTAATCTTTTATCAGGAACAGGAACAACAGCTTTATTTGGTTCAATTGTGGAGAAAGGATAATTTTGTGCTTCAGCATTTTGTGCTTTTGTTAGTGCATTAAATAATGTTGATTTACCCACATTAGGAAGACCAACAATACCTATACTTAATCCCATAAAATCTTTTTTAAATTAATTGAAGATTTAAATATACATATAAAATGTAATTCATCTTAGAATTTATTTAATGTTAATAGTAAGAAAAATTAAATAATATATTATACTTTTGGTAATAAGTTCTGTGGAATATTATTTGGATTATAATTTCTGGGTTTGTTTTTCTTCATAAATCTTTTTGATAAGGAAAATAAATATAGCATTGCCAAAATATGTGCAACAGCAATCCAAACAATACCATATGAGATCATAAAAAGTAATGAAGCCAATAAAACAAACATTGAAAAGATTAATAAAAGCCAGTAAAATTTATATTTACCTGAGCTTACCCCTGCATTGAACCGGACTTTAGGATTTACAAGAGAAATATTTTTGTGAAGTTCAATCACAAAATTGTTATAATCTTTGCTTCTATCTTCAAAATTTGCTATTCCATTGAAATGAAAATTTTTTATTTTAGTAAGTCTGCCTGATGTATCAGTAATCTCAATAGAATATTGATTTTTGTTAATTTTGGTAGGTGTGTAAAGTAAGCGGATACTGTATATGTTTTTGTATTCTAAGTTGACAGAGTTTTCTTTTTTGTCTTTCCAAGAAAAATATTTTTCATTACAAGAGTATGTTATTTCTGTACGAAAAAGATCTGGACGGCATATATAATAAGTCATAAAAAGAAGATTTAATTAATACCTTGAAGTAAGAAGTTTAATTTCTGCTTTTGTGTAAGTCTCAAGATTTATAGCCCAGGTATAATCATCAGAAATAATAATATCAGAACCTTCTTTCCAATCTTTAACAACATCTTGATAGAAGCCAGATATACGCCACTCTGTTCCTCCGAAAAGAGTAATTGTTCCAACATTCATATCAATACTTTTAATAATAGTTAAGTAACCAAGGTTTTTTCTAGAAAGGTAATCTTGATTGGTATCTATATCAATACCCAGACTTTGTGCCTGTGGTTCTAAAAAATATTTTATTCCGTTTACATACATAAACCCCTGTAAACGGTCTTCGAAAAGGACAATTAATACTTCAGATAAATTTGAAGTAACCAAAAACCTATTTAGGCGCCATTTAGAGCCGTCAGAGAGTTCTACTTCATTTCTTTCAATTCTATGAATTAACCCGCTAACATATCTAATCTCTCGCATTGAGTTATCTACTATTTTTGTAGGTGCTGCGCAAGACAATAAACCAACCATAAAAGATAAAAGAATTATAAAAAGGATATTTTGCTTTTTCATTTTTAACCCAAAGATTTTAAAACAAAATAAAAAGAAAGAATGAAATGGGCAAGTTAAAATTTATAGGAAACGATGACATCTCTTAAAAGATGTCATCGTTAAATTCACTTTAATTCTTATTAGGTAGAAACGAATAATCTTTTGCGTAATCAAGCATTTGTTTAGTAAAATCGACCGGATATTCAATTTTTACATCTGTAATTTTATCTCCCACCATTACCGGTGTTAATACAGGATTTATAAAACCACTGTAAGGTGCAAGATCAAGCTTTGAATATCTTTCCAATACTTCTTTGTGCAGGTCTTTATCAACAAGAACACCATAAGTTTCTACAAGGTATTTTGCTGCTTTAAAATCACCCTCAGATGATATTCTTTGCATTTCATTCAATAGTTTGCCAAATAATGTGCGAAGTTTTTGATAATCGTTAATAACAAAATAAGTTTTACCATCTTTGGTTTTTCTTTCAATAATGTTTTCATCTTTTCCTTTTTCATAAACCCATTTTGAAACCATTTGTCTGTTACGCATATGTGCTTCTTCCACATTTTCTCCCGGTTTAATCCTTCTTAATTGTAACATTAAACCATTTTTTATATAGCTGATATATCCTGCTTTATAAGCTTCCTCTGTTGGAGATACACCCATTTCTATTAATTTTTTATCCGGCAGATAATATAGAGCTACTAGATCAGCTCTTGCTTCCTCAATAATTGAGGCATAATTTTTTAAAGTTTGTTTTGGTGGTGCAACTCCCGGAGCCAATTGACCTGATGCATGTCCGATTACTTCGTGCATATCGGTTTTTAAATCGCTTGTAAGCGCTCCGTACT
>PFGS01000122.1:0-1654 GCA_002783525.1 Ignavibacteriales bacterium CG12_big_fil_rev_8_21_14_0_65_30_8
GCATTAATTGCCCATAGTCTGTATGGTGTGGTTTCGCACAACATCATTTTATCTGCAAATGAGCAATTGAATTTTACCAAGGTCATCATTCTCTTTTTTTTGCTCATTTACAGATAAAATACTTAATAGTTATGTGCAAGTATATTTTAACAATTTATCAACAATATTTTAGAGGACTTATGGACTTTAACAAATTTGGGAAAATAGTACTTATCCTTGGTGCAATAATAATTCTATAAGGTGGTATTTTTTGGATTTCAAATCAACCCAAGAAATTTGATTATGAGGATTTTCTTGATAGAAACTACTTAGAGAATCAGATTACTTTACAAATGATAAATAGAGAACGTGCTTGGAAACGTGAAGATGTTATCAAAATATTATTCGTTGGCGTAATAGTTGGTTTCGCAGGATTTGGTATTTCCTATTCATCAAAATCTAAGTACAATAAAATACAACCCAATTTAAATAGCAACACATTATTTTGTTCACATTGTGGGGAAAAATATTCTTCCGATCAAGCCGGTGATCTTTGTGAGCATTGTGGTAATAAACTATAAATATTTTTGATTGGAGACTAAAATGAAAACGTGCCTAACCTCTTTAATAAGTAAAAAGTCAATAGGCAAAAAAATATCCAGCGGTTCAAGCCGTTAGGTTGCGTTTACAAGTGCTATAATTATATTATACTAAACCAAATTAGCAGTGCTACGTTTCATAAAACAGTACTTATTTTAAGGAGTATGAAATGAACAAAAAATTAAAGAGAAAATGGAAGAATTATTACACTAATTATTCTAAACTAAAAAACAAAATATTATTGTCTTTAGTGGAGTAAGTTTATAGATTTTATTAACAAAAAGAGTCAACCTATTTCAGGACTATACAATCCGGTTTAACCGGCTATTTTATTTTAAGATTTAGCGGAAAAAAATTAAACAAAAGCGGCCAATAACATTGCTCTATTAATTAGATCAAATGGTTTAGAAATGTCACTAGTATAAAATTATTATTCTTAAATTATTTATTAAATTTTAGAGGTAATATGAAAACAACTGATGAACCAATTATAGTTGAGCAAACATTTAATTCGTCTATTGAAACAGTCTGGAACGCAATAACTGTTTTAGATGAAATGCATAAATGGTATTTTGACAACATTCTCAATTTTAAGCCTGAAGTTGGTTTTGAAACACAATTCAGCATTGAAAATGAAGGTAGAATTTTTGTACACAAATGGATTGTGACTGATGTAACACCACAAAAAATGATAAAATATAGCTGGGAGTTTGAAGAATATCCCGGTAAATCTACTACAGCATTTGAGATTTTAAGAGAAGATGAGCTCACAAAGTTAAGACTAACAGTAGATGTCCTTAAAGATTTTCCAGATAATATCCCGGAATTCAAGCGAGAGAGCTGTATTGCAGGATGGGAATATTTTCTAAAAAACAGCCTAAAGGATTACTTATCTAAATAATTAGTATTAAAAAACCCACCTTTCTATTTCTTTACCAAAAAGAATGCTAATACTGTCTCAAAATATTTAGCAATAACCGTTATTTATTAAAATGAGATTGCCATAATTCCATTTTTTGATTTGTTTTCAAAGGATTTTAGCTGGCATTATAGTTGTATCTCTTAATACGAAAAT
>PFGS01000122.1:1661-3868 GCA_002783525.1 Ignavibacteriales bacterium CG12_big_fil_rev_8_21_14_0_65_30_8
AAGCATAGCACCTCACATATTGACTCACTTTAGCCGTTAGATTTGAAATCAGATTTAACGGCTCCTTTCTTTTAAACAAAAACTAATTTAACCTTTTTTGGGAAGTAACTTCTACCATTACAAGGTAATATTTACAACTAATTAAATTAACTTTCTTTGATTTTGAGCTGTATTAAATGAATAATGGGTGGTATGGTAATTGCTGACTTAAAAATGGAAATAGTTTAGCAATAACCCTCCTTAGTCTCACTTCCAACTGTCGGATTTTAGCCTTCAAAATCCGACAGTTTTTATTTTAAATACTAATTTTGAATTGGGAGTGATAACTGCTCATCTTTCAAAAAATATTTTTTGTTATTAACCAGTAAAATAGATATCCCTAAAAACCTTTTTTTATTTATAACAAAATATTCTGAACTATTACTTTCAACATTAGTTCTGCTTAAAGCTGTAGCAACAAAATAAATCGGTTGAGAAAAAATGTTATCTATTTTGATCTTTACTGTATCAGTATTTACAACTCTTAATTGATAAATATTTTTATTATCAAAAATATCAACAGGTAAAGTTTTACTTAAATAAAAATTATAATATTTAAATTCATTGATAACAGAATCATTACAAACAATAGATAAATAATTACCGTCTGAATAATTTATTTTAAAGTAGTTAGGCGGATTTGGCTTAGTCGTATCTTTCCAATTCAAAGAAGCAATACCCGAAGCTCTTTTAAATTTATCATTTTTCAATAGATTATAAATGCCTTTATCATTATTTATTAAATTGGATAATCTATAGATTGATATGCCGTCAGCACCAATTTTTCTAACTGAATCTATTTGTGCACTTATTTCTGAGATATCCCAATTTTCAAAAACCGGTGATAATTTATAAGCAGCAATTCCAGCAATAACCTGTTTTCCATCTGCAAGTGAAGTCCACTCTCTTAAAACAATATTATAATTTGGTGCTGATTCTATATTCCAAAATATTTGTGGAGCTATAAAATCCTGTTTTTTTGATTCTATCCATTTTTTTGAATCTTGTGATGCATTTTCAAACCCACCGAATAAATTAGAAATTTCATCCTTATTTTTATAAACACCTAATGGTGAGCTACCAATTTTAAAATATGGTTTTAAGGAAATAATAGTATCATAAATTTGAGTCACAAAATGGTTAATGTTTTCCCTTCTCCATTTAGATTTATCTTTCCCATTGCCATATATTTTAAAAGTATTATCGTCATTAAAATCTTTATCCGGATAACGCATATAATCAAAATTGATTCCGTCCAAATCATAATTGGAGACTAATTCAACTATAAGATTTAATAGATATTTATTAGATTGGGGGTTTCCTGGATCCATCCACCATTCATCTTTATAGTATTTGCATAATTCTGGATTTGCTAAAACAACATGCTTTAGCAAAGTGAGTTCCGGTAAATTTTTTCCGAATACTTTATAAACATTCCACCACGCAAGAATTTCAAATCCTCTTTTATGAGCTTCATCAATAAAATATTTTAAAGGATCATAACCAGGAATTTCCCCCAATTTACCAGTTAATGATTTTGCATATGGTTCATGTTTTGAAGGATATAATAGATCACCTCTTGCTCTTACTTGTAGATAAATAGTATTAAAATTGGCAAGTTTTAGTGAATCTAAAATATTTATTATTTCTTTTTGTTGGTTCTCTGATCCTTGTGTTGTAGGCCAGTCTAAATTAAAAGCGGTAGTAATCCAAACGGCTCTTACTTCATTTTTTGGTTGAGCACAAATAATAAAAGAAAATATTATTATAAACAGAAAAGAATATTTCATAAATATAATTTTCTTGTCTTATCTATAGCTGAATAAATTAGTGATGGTTTCGCAATAACATCTACAAGTATTTCCCCAATTTCCTTTATTAAAACAAATTTAATTTTTCCATCATAATTTTTCTTATCAGATCTCATTATGCTATATATTTTTCTATTATCCATTTTATTCAAAAAACTACCAACATTTATTGAAGCCGGTAATGACAAATATTTATACAGACTATTATCGTTTATTATTCCTAATTGATGTGATAAATAAAAAGATGCTGTTAAACCTGTAATTACTGCCATACCATGCTTTATTTTAAATTTAGAATTTGATTCAAAAGCATGGGCAAAAGTATGACCAAGATTTAATATTTTTCTTAAACTTTCT
>PFGS01000108.1 GCA_002783525.1 Ignavibacteriales bacterium CG12_big_fil_rev_8_21_14_0_65_30_8
ATTTGTAAGAAAAACATATTACTCAAATAACGAATTCCGAGATTTTTATATAACTAAGTATATGATCTTTATTTACTTACAAATTGTCGGTCCAGAGGGCAGATCTTCCAATGGAAAATCTGGGATAAAAAAAGCGTATTACAATAATACGCTTAAAAAAATTATTTTTGAATTTAAAAATTTGGATTAAATATCTTTCTTATCTGTTTTTTCAGGCTCTTCATCAGAAAGATCAATGCCTCGATTTTCATTTACAAAGATTAATTCATCAGTATTTTTTACAAACTTAGCTATAATTTTTGTTCCTTCTTCAAAAGAACCTCTTAAAATTTCTTCTGCCAATGGATCTTCTAAATATTTTTGAATTGCTCTTCTTAATGGTCTGGCTCCAAATTTTTCATCGTAACCTTTTTCAACCAAAAAGTTTCTTGCAGATTTATCAAGTTTTATTTCCATTTTATGTTCAGCAATGTTTTCCATTAAATCTCTTAGTTCAATATCAATAATTTTAAGAATATCCTTCTTGTCTAATGATCTAAATACGATAGTTTCGTCCACACGATTCAAAAACTCCGGATTAAACAATTTTTTCATAGCATCTTCAAGAGTGTTTTTCATACTTTCGTGTTTATCACCAGATTTTTCTTCACCAAATCCGAATGACCCAATAGATTTAATATCGCGAGCACCAATATTGGATGTCATAATAATTATTGTGTTCTTAAAATCAACTTTTCTTCCTAGACTGTCTGTCAACATTCCATCATCTAATACTTGAAGTAAAATACTGAAAATATCAGGATGAGCTTTTTCAATTTCATCAAATAAAACTACAGAATATGGTCGTCTTCTAACTTTCTCAGTAAGTTGTCCACCTTCTTCATAACCTACATATCCGGGAGGTGCGCCAACTAAACGAGATAAAGAGAATTTCTCCATATACTCACTCATATCAATTCTGATAAGAGCATTTTCTGAATCAAATAAATATCTTGCAAGTGCTTTACTTAATTCTGTTTTACCAACACCTGTAGGTCCTAAAAAGATAAAACTTCCTATTGGTCTATGTGGGTTTTTTAATCCGGCTCTTGTTCTTCTTATTGCTTTAGTTAGTTTCATTATTGCTTCATCTTGTCCAATAATTTCTTTTTGTAAAGCAATGTCCATCTTCAATAATTTTTCAGATTCTGTTTGTGCAACTCTGTTAACAGGAATTCCTGTCATCATTGCAACTACAGTTGCAATATCATCTTCGCTTACATCGTGAACAACATCTTTAGTTTTAGCTTCCCATTCATTTTTAACAAGTTCAAGGTCTGATTGTAAATTTCTTTCTTTATCTCTCAGTCTTGCAGCTTCTTCATAATCCTGTCTTTTAACTACAGATGCTTTTTCTTTTCTTACATCTTCAATATCATTTTCAAGGTCTAAAACTTCTTTGGGCACTTCAAAATTACCCATGTGCACTCTAGATCCTGCTTCATCAATTACATCAATTGCTTTGTCAGGAAGATGTCTGTCAGATATATATCTTGTGCTCAGTTTTACAGCAGCTACAATTGCATCGTGAGCATATTTAACATGATGATGTTCTTCATATTTAAATTTTATATTTTCTAAAATTTGTAAAGTCTCATCATAATTTGGTGGTTCAACCATAATTTTTTGGAATCTTCTGTCTAAAGCACCGTCAGTTTCAATGTGTTTTCTGTATTCGTCTAAAGTGGTAGCTCCAATACATTGTATATCGCCTCTGGAAAGAGCCGGTTTAAACATATTTGAAGCATCTAAAGAACCAGAAGCCCCTCCGGCACCAACAATAGTATGTAATTCATCAATAAAAAGAATTATATCTTCAGCTTTTTCCAATTCGTTCATAAGAGCTTTCATTCTTTCTTCAAACTGTCCACGGTATTTTGTGCCGGCAACAAGTCCAGTAAGATCTAAAGTAACAACTCTTTTGTTTTGTAAAATTCTAGGAACTTTCTTTTGAATAATTCTTAAAGCAAGACCCTCTGCAATTGCTGTTTTACCAACTCCAGGTTCACCAATTAAAACAGGGTTATTCTTTTTTCTTCTGCTTAAAATCTGAGCAACTCTTTCAATTTCCATTTCTCTTCCAACAACAGGATCAAGTTTTTCTTCAATAGCCATTTTGGTCAGATCTCTTCCAAAATTATCTAAAACTGGAGTTTTGGTCCTTTCAGTTTTTTTATCGGTTTTTGATTTTGAACTTGATTGATATGTAACATCTTTATCGCTAAGTAATGAATTTAGGTCGGAACGAGTAGCATCATATGTTACATTAAATTGATGTAATATTTGTGTAGCAATATTATCTTCGTCTCTTAATAATGAAAGCAATAAATGTTCTGTACCAATTACATCAGCTTTATAAATTTTTGATTCAATTTGAGTAATCTTTAAGACTTTTTCAGCTTGTTTTGTTAAGGGAATATTTCCAATTGTTAGTGTACCACCGGAAGTTCTTACAGTCTCTTCAATAGCTTTTTTAAGCTTCATCAAATCACATTCTAAATTTCTTAGAATCTGTACAGCTACTCCTTGTCCTTCACGGATTATTCCCAAAAGTAAATGTTCAGTTCCTATATAATCATGACCCAAACGAAGAGCTTCTTCTCTGCTTAATCTAATAACATCTTGAAGTCTTTCTGAAAAATTCCCTTCCATTAATTTTCCCTATTTTTTTTAGTAGTTATAATGTTAACAATAGTTAATGGCTAATTGTTGCACTAAATATAATTATACTACATTCTCTAAACAAGCTAAAATATTACATAAATTACTTTAAGTAATTTAGTTAACTATAATATATACAATAATCAATATATGCACCAAATAATTAATTTTGTTTGAAATCTTTTTTTTTAAATTCAAAAAGCTAACAAAATTATTATCTAAGTATGAATTTACCCCAAAATGATATGTAAATCTATTCATTTTGTCTTAAATACATACAATATAATTTATAATTCACAATAAATTACTATCATTTAATTCGTATCCTTATTAAATTAGAACTCTCAAAGTTTTGACTATTAAAATTTTATATTAACTAAAAAATTGGGACTACAATGGAAGCAATAGCTGGATTATCAATAGTTTTAATCATTGCAATTATACTATTCTTGTTTGTCTTTTTATACTTTGTTCCGATAGGCTTATTTATCACAGCTTATTTTTCTGGAGTAAAGTTAAAAATATTTCAAGATTTGGTAGGTATGCGTTTGCGTAAAGTACCTCCGGTAGTAATTGTAAGAAGCATGATTACTGCAACAAAAGCAGGAATAAAAGTTGAGGTTGGAAAACTTGAAGCCCATTATCTTGCAGGGGGTAATGTTATAAAAGTAATAAATGCACTTATCTCTGCAGATAAAGCAAATATTGATTTACCTTTTGAAAGAGCAACAGCTATTGACCTTGCCGGGAGAGATGTATTAGAAGCTGTAAAAATGTCTGTTATCCCAAAAGTTATAGAAACACCTTTGGTATCGGCAATTGCAAAAGACGGTATTCAATTAAAAGCAATTGCAAGAATAACTGTAAGAGCCAATATTGAAAGATTAGTTGGTGGTGCCGGAGAAGCAACTATTTTAGCTAGAGTTGGTGAAGGAATTGTTTCTACTATTGGTTCTAGTTTGAGTCATAAAGCTGTTTTAGAAAATCCGGATTTAATTTCAAAAAGTGTTTTGGCAAAGGGATTAGATTCAGGAACCGCTTTTGAAATTCTTTCAATTGATATAGCAGATGTAGACATAGGTGAAAATATTGGTGCTAA
>PFGS01000072.1:0-3484 GCA_002783525.1 Ignavibacteriales bacterium CG12_big_fil_rev_8_21_14_0_65_30_8
AAATCTTGAACCTGACGGTGATTATAACAGAGTTGTTGTTACTCTTGCCGGTGATGAAAATGGTATTGTTGAAGGAGCTTTGAATGCTTGTAAAGCAGCTGCAGAAAATATAGATATGAGAAATCAAAAAGGTGAACACCCTAGGCTTGGAGCTATTGATGTTGTTCCATTTATTCCAATAAAAGATGTTACTACAGAGGAATGCGTTAAAATTTCAGAAGAATTTGGTAAAAGAGTTGCCGAAGAATTAAATCTTCCAGTTTATTTATATGAAGCATCTGCAAGAAAACCTGAGAGAAAAAATCTTTCAAGTATTAGAAAAGGAGAATATGAAGGACTGGAAGAAAAATTAAAAGACCCTGAGTGGAGCCCGGATTTTGGTAAAGCTGTTTTTAATCCTAAACTTGGTGCATTAGTAACCGGAAGCAGATTCTTTTTAATTGCTTACAATGTAAATATAAATTCTACAGATTTGCAGTACTCTAAAATAATAGCAGAAACATTAAGAGAATCCGGAAAACCTAAAAGAGATGAAGAAGGAAAAATAATAAAAGTAGATGGAAAAACAGTTCGAATACCCGGTAGACTAAAAGAACTAAAAGGCATGGGGGTTGCTTTAGAAAAACATAACATTACACAGGTCTCAATGAATTTGACCAATTATAAAATTACACCTATGCATGTTGCATTTGAAGAAGTAAAAAAAGAAGCAGAGATAATGGAGGTTGAAGTAAAAGGAAGTGAAGTTGTAGGGCTGGTTCCTTTGGAAGCAATACTTGCTGCAGGTAAATTTTATGCAAATGATGAAAATATGAATGAAGAGCAATTGGTTGATTTAGCAATAGATAAGTTAGGATTAAACAGTGTTACACCTTTTAAGAAAGAAAGTAAAATTATTGAATATATGATTTAACAATTAACAATTAACAGTGTACAATTTACAATATAAATTTTTATATGTCATTCTGAGGACGAAGGAAGAAGAATCTTTTTCTTAATTGATAGATTTTAGTGAATGATTTCTCTCACAACTTTGTCGGGATCGAAATGACAAGAAAAGAATAATTACAAAATATAAATAACTAAAAGAGAAATATTATGGATTACACACAAACATTAAATAATTATTTAGAAAATTTATCTTCAAAATCACCTACACCGGGTGGTGGAAATGTTGCTGCATTCAGTGGAGTATTGGCATCAAGTTTAGCAATAATGGTTTGCAATTTAACCATGGGTAAAAAGAAATACGTTGAAGTAGAAGCTGAGATAAATGATACAAAAAATGAATTAGAAAAATTTAAAACCAAATTTTCTGAACTTGCTGATAAAGATAATACTGCATTTGATAAAGTAATGGATGCATTTAAATTACCCAAAGAAACAGATGAAGAAAAAGATGCAAGAACAAAAAAAATAGATGAAGCAACTTTTGGTGCGGCAGAAGTACCGGCTGAAGTTATTAATACTTGTAAAGATATATTACCTTTAATCAAAACAGTTGCAGAAAAAGGTAATCAGAATTCTTTATCAGATGCCGGAGTTGCTGTTTCATTGATCAATACAGCGGCAGAAGGAGCTTTTTTGAATGTTCTTATTAATTGCACTTCCCTTTCAAATCAGACTATTGGGAATGAATATTTAAAGAGAATTGAGATTATTTTTGAAGGTGTAAAAAATACTTGTTCGGAAATTTCTAGCTTGATAAATAATAAATTAAGAAGTTAATTTTATTACTTAAATTCTAGTATTATATCAGCTTGTACCCAGCGGGGTTTCAGTTCTAAGACTGAATTTAAATAAATAAACTGTTCTGCTGGTTTATAGGGATTGAAATAACCAAAAGAATATTTCTCATTCTTATCACTATCAACAAAACACCACAGATTATATTTACCAGCGACAACTCTTTTAATTTCAAATTTTCTGCTTTTATTTAAAAGCTGCTTATAAATTTTATTATTACTTACTCCTTCCAAAACCACATATACCAGTAGTTCTGTTTTTAAATTTTTAACTTTGCCTGTTATTCCCGAAAAATTAAGTGCATTTATTGTAGTAAAATTATAAATGTAATTTGAGTCAGCAACAGAACCATTTAGATTTCTAAATTTATTTAACTCTAAATTTATGCTATAATCTTTCACATGTAAAAGATCACCTGAGGTAATTATTTTAAATGAGGCATTATCAAAGAATTCTATTTGATACGGTATATTTATATTTTCAGAATCAACAAACTTAATTCCTTCTTTAGCTGATGTAGTATCAATATAATCTGAAAAATAAAAATTAAATTCTTGCCCGGAAAAATCTGAGTTATCATTTCCTTTTGGTGGTTCAACAGAAATCAATTTTGGTTTTGTTGTATCAACTCTGTTGCTGTATATTAAATTAATTGCATCATTTATTGTTTTATTTCCAAATACATCCTCAATATTATTAGCTTCTAAAAATAGATCTGAATTTCCATCTAACTTATTTTCATTTATCAGAACTAACTTTGTCCGTTTAAGATCCTTAGCATAGATATATTTTAAGGAAATCTTTTTATTAAGTGTAGAATCCATAATATAAAAATTCTCTGACTTTATTGAGCTATGAGTGAGAGATTCCGTAAACTCAACCAACAAATGATGTTCATCAGTCATAATTGCTTTTAAAATTCTGGGTGGTTCAGTATCAAAGTTTGTCATCTTGAAATTTATATTATTTACAGTAGTATCATTTTTCTCTAAATAGATTTCAGTAGAACTAATTCCTATATCATCTTGCTTTGGTTGGTATAAAAAATCTTTGTATTTGTCTCTCACTGCAAATAATCTGAATTTTCCTTTTGTAATTCCATCTAATTTATATTCCCCGTCTTTGCCTGTTTGTGTTACATATTCGGGTTTTACATTCTCTATATCTAATTCTTTTTCTGCAATTTTATATGCAAATATCATAACACCTGTGGGATTAGGATCATAAACTTTTCCAGAAATTGTTCTTTTGTCAATTTCATTTCCGGTTGAAAAAGTTAAATTGTAAGATTGTGACATTTTGTTTCTGTTATGCACATCAGCTACATCTGTACCTATTGTAACTACATATGTAGTATTGGCTTTTAACTTTTCCGAAAATTCCAAAGTAACCTCTGTACCACTCCAATTATAATTTAATTCACCATTAATTTGTGGTGAAATAAATACTGCTTCCTTAAAAGAATTTTTATCTACATATTCTGAAAAATCGAAACTGATATGATCATCTTTAAAATTTATTGTACCGTTTGGAGGATAAATTTCTTCTATTTTAGGCGGAATAGTATCAACATCACCCCCACCCGGGGGAAGTTGATTTGCACAGCCTGTAAGCAAAAGTAAACTTAAGATAGGTATTAGGATTTTTGTTTTGCTTTTTGTTTTTCTTTTCGTTTTTGTTCTATCAACCATCTTCTAAATTTATTTACATTATTTAAATGCTGATTATAAGTACTGGC
>PFGS01000072.1:3566-3708 GCA_002783525.1 Ignavibacteriales bacterium CG12_big_fil_rev_8_21_14_0_65_30_8
TTACCCGGATTATTAATAGGCCCTGGAGGTAAACCCGCATACAAATATGTATTATACGGCGAATCAATTTTCAGGTCTTCAAATAATAATCTTTTCCAGCCGTTTGTCTGCAGATATTGTATGGTCGGATCGGCTTGAAGTT
>PFGS01000209.1:0-10130 GCA_002783525.1 Ignavibacteriales bacterium CG12_big_fil_rev_8_21_14_0_65_30_8
CAATGATTGCGGAAAAAGATTTGAACTGTTCCAGAAAATGAGCGACAAACCGGTAGAAAAATGTCCTCATTGTGAAGGAGATGTTACTAAAATAATAAGTGCAGGAATGGGAGTAATATTTAAGGGATCAGGTTTCTATCACACCGATTATAAAAACAATAATTCTAAGGACAAACCTAAGTCAGAAACTTCTAAAAAGTCTACAGATACTGTGACTAAAGATGTTTCTAAAAAAGGAACAGCAAAAGAAACAAAAAAATTTAAAGAAGATTAAGTATTAAAAATCAGCACCTAAAGATATATAATGTATCGGTGATGAAAATCCATCAAAATCATAAGCCCAGCCCACATCATATTTAACTAAAAAATTCAAGAAAAATACTCTGGCTCCAACTCCCATTCCGATCATTAAATCTTTCGTCATCAAATTTCCATTACTATCTCTCGTAAACAATTTAAGACTGCTGTTCTGATTCCAGGTTGCACCTGCGTCAACAAATAACGCGCCCTGCATATTACTGAAAAACAATGGCAGACCACCGGTTAGTAAATATCTAATTAATGGAAATCTTAATTCCATATTTAACATTGTGTATTTAGAACCAATACTAGCAGCATATTCATATCCTCTTAATGGAACACCTGCAGTTAAAAATACAAAATCCGATGTTGTTTCAATTGGGACTTCCTGTGTAGCAAATTTTCTGTTAATCCAATTTTCCGTACCACCAAGGAAAAATCTTTGCGGATTTGCTCCACCGGAATAACCACCTGCAAGTCTGACTGCAAATGAATAATAGCCTTCACCCATTTTAAAATAAGCTCTGTAATCTCCGGTAATAGAATAAAAACTTAAATTACTTTTTGAAATTCCAGGGTTACCAAAAATATCAAATCTATATCTTGAACCATCCACAGGAGATGTAATTCCCCACATCACATTGTCCTTAACCAAACTAATTGAAGGAATAATAAAACTGGATTTTGATATTGGATCAGTAGGATCATCTAGATTTTCCTGTGAAACACCAAAGAAACTTAAACCAGCATCAATTCTATAAAATTGATTGATAGGATAACTTGCAGAAAAAACAGCTCCAAAATTTCTAAATCTAAAAAAATCTACAACATTATTTTTTGCAATGTAAACAAATCTTGCAGTATGAAACAGTTGAACACCGTAATTTATTCTATTGGCCAAATAAAAATATGATAAACCATAATCACTATTTTTAAGATCAAGTTGCAAGCTTGTCTGTCCTATTAATCTATGATTACCTAATACATCACTGAAAGATAAAATTGTAGTTCCGGTTAAACCATAAAGTGTGCTGTATCCAGCATTGGCATAAATTAGATCAGGAGAAAATGTAATTTTATATCTTTTTACCAAATAATCTCCGTTCTCATCTAAATTATCAACAGGTTTAAATTGATCAACAGCATTTTTAATTTTTAATTCTTCTTCTTTACTCTTTGGACCAAATACATAATTAGAATAGGAAACTTCAGTTGTATCGTATTTAGTTTTTGTTGTGTCAGAATACTGTCCAGTGTAAAATTCAATTTTAACATTTTTTACAGAATCTATCTTTTCTGTAATTTGTGGTTCTTCAGCCTTTTTTATTTCTTTTTCTTTTTCTAACAAATTAGATACATAAAGAGTCTTTCGTAAAGTATCCAATTTAGTTTTTGGTGTAAACGGATTATTCATTAAATAAATATCATAATTTGCTTGTGATAAAGAAGAGAAAGTAAGTTTCTGTCCATCTCTTGATATAGAAATTTGTGTAACACCTGATAATGAATTTGTAATTGGAATTGGTTTTCTTTTAATCACAGTGTTTATTGAATCATCTTTAGCTAATACAATATCTTTTTTATAAATATTTGTAATACCATTAGCATCAGAAACATAAAGAATTGCTTTTCCATCCGGACCTACTAAAGGATATGATTCTGTTGATTCAGGTGAGTTTGTAATTCTTTCTATCTTTAATGAATTAATATTAATTGAATATATATCGTCTTGATTATAGTTATAATCATAAATTTTAAAATCGCTTGGCATAGGGCCTATATGTAAGTTACCATTTCTATCGGATGTAAATACTATGTTGTTTCCATCAGGTGCCCAGCTTGGATCATTATCTGTAAAAATATCATTAGTTAAATTTCTTAATCTGTCAATTTCAAGATTATATGTATAAATATCAGATTGTTTACCATTATGACCAACAAATGCTATTCGCTTGCCATCAGGAGACCAGGATACGCTGCTAATACCATCTAATTCAACAGGTAATGTTTCTCTGTCTTCAGATTCTACATCTATTATATAAATCACATCATACCCCCCACTTTTTGCTGTTAGAGCAATTTTTTTCTCATCAGGTGACCAGGTAAGCCCAGGGGAAACAACATTAAGTTGTTCAAAATCAGCTGTAGTATTTCCATGTATTAGTTTTTTGATTATTCGCCCGTCAATTGCACTCATTATAAATAGGTCAAAATAATAATCTCTGTTTGATATAAATGCTATCTTATCACCTTGAGGTGAAATAGTTGGGATTGTATTATAAAATCCATCATCATTTTCAGGATCAGTTAATCTTTTTGCATAATCTTCAGGATCTTCTCTAAAAGAAATATCCGGCCAATAGGTTTTTTTAATATATTTTTTCCATTTCTTATTTAATTCTTTTACTGATAATCCCAATGCTTCTTTGAAACCAGCCTCAACACTTCCTAAACCTTTTATTTTATTTACTAATTCTCCAATTTTTTCTTTTCCATATTTTTGTGAAATATAATAGAATACAGATTGCCCGCCTCTATATGCTAAAAATCCATTAAGTTGATTTATGTCAGGTAAGTTTTCACTAATTGCTATGTCCCTAATAAACATATCTGTTTTAATATCCCATCCTAAAGACTGATATTCAGCCATCCCTTCATTAAACCAAAGTGGTAGAGAAATGGAAATTCTATTAGCAATAATATTTTGTATTGATCCACCATAAAACATATCGTTTAAAACAGCATGGCTCAGTTCATGGTGAATAAGATGTCTAAATTCCTTATAAGAACCCATAAATTGTATAACCACTCTATTCTTAAATAACTCAGTAAATCCTTCTATACCTTCGCTTAAATATTGATCAGTTGTGTTGGTTTCCTGAAAATCATTTGTAGAATTATATATTATTATGGTTATCCTATTATTAATTTTATAGTTATAACTATTTTGTAAAGACTCTAATGATTCTTCAGCTTCTTTAGTTGTAAATTCGGCAAGGTCTCTTCCCTTATTTGAAAAATAAATATCAAAGTGATTTGTTTGTACATAGTACCAGTTAAAACCTTTATACTGAACTTTATTCTTTCCAAACTGTCCAAAAATTATTGACTGAATAAAAATTATAAATAGAAAAATTTTTATAATATATTTTATCATAAACTTCTCCTAAGAATTTTAGATAATAATAAAATCGATTTCTGTTTTTTTAACATCTGCTTTAATTAATTTAACTTTAATTTTGTCACCAAGTCTGTATGTTTTTTTAGTTCTTGCACCAATAATTGAGTAACTTTTTTCATCATAAAAATAATAATCATCTTTAATATCTTTCAACCTAACTAATCCTTCTGCCAAAGTATCTATTAACTTAATAAACAAACCAAAATAAACAATTCCGGAAATTATACCTTCAAATTCATCACCAATATGTTCACTTAAAAATTGAACTTGTTTTAATTTAGTGGAATATCTTTCGGCTTCCACAGCATCTCTTTCAGTTAAAGAAATATGATCGCATAAGTTACTTAAATACTTTTTGTCTTTAAATTTTGTTTCCTTTTTATTTGTAACATCAAAAAGTAATCTATGAACTTCAAGATCCGCATATCTTCTAATAGGTGAAGTAAAATGCGTATAATATTTAAAACCTAAACCGTAGTGCCCAATATTTTTTGTGGAATAAACAGCTTTTGCCATTGAACGAATTGCTAATTCATTTATTAAAGCTTGTTCTTCTTTTCCTTTAGCTTCTGCAATTAAAGTTTGAAATTTATTTACTTTTGTATTGGAATTAGGTGAAAAGTTATATCCTAATTTTTTTACAAAATTTGCAAATTCTTTTACTTTATCAGAATCAGGTAAATCGTGCACTCTATAGATAAATTCTCTGCTTTTGGGATTTTTTGATATACTTTCGGCTACTAATTTATTGGCCAAAAGCATAAATTCTTCAACCAAAGAATTACTCTGAATAAATTCCTTTAAAACAACATTTATAGGTTTACCGACTTCATTAAGTTCAATTTTAACTTCAGGTGTAAAAAATTCAATACTGCCTTCTTTAAGTCTTTTTTCTCTTAATTTTATTGCAATATTGTTTAATTTCTCAATTTCTGCGTAATATTCACCCGATTTATTATCAATAATTTCCTGAACTTCTTCGTAGGTAAATCTTCTATTACTATTTATAACACATTTTTGAGGATTAAAGTTTAGTATTTTTCCTTTTTTTGTAATTTTTATGAAAATTGAATAGGTCAGTCTGTCTTCATTGGGTTTTAAGGAACAAATATTATTGGAAATTTCTTCGGGAAGCATAGGTATTACTTTACCAACCAGATAAATACTGTTGCCTCTTTTTTGTGCTTCCCTGTCTAATTCACTTCCGGTTTTTATATAATGCGAAACATCAGCTATATGAATTCCAATTAAATAATTACCGTTCTCATCTTCTTGAATTGAAAGAGCATCATCAAAATCTTTTGCATCAACAGGATCTATGGTAATTACAACTTTTTTTCTGTAATCTAATCTTTGTTTTATCTCTTCTTCTGTAATAGAAAATGGAATTGTTTTGATTTCACTAAGTGCATTTTTATTGAATTTAAAAGGAAGATTAAATTTTTCTATCAAATGCTGAAAATCATCTTTTGTATTTATTTCCTTTTCAACAAATTTTGTAATGTTACCAGCCGGATTTTTTTTAGATTTTTCCCAAACAATATTTTTAACAATTACTTTTTCATTTAATTTTATATCCTTAGGAATACCACCAATAATTTCTATTTTTTGAGGTAGGTTTTCTTCAATAGGTTGAACAAATCTTTTACTCCCTTTACTTGCAAGATAACCTTCAATAATATTTCTTTTCCTTTTTATTATTTCTATAATTTTTCCTTCAGAGCTTTTTCCACTGCCACCAATTATTTCAATTTTAACATTATCACCGTCTAATGCTTTATTTAAATTTTTACTGGATATATAAACATCCTTCATTTTGGAATTATTAATAATTACAAAACCATATCCGGATTTATTTACTTGAAGTGTTCCGGTGAGATGAACAGGACTTTCTTCTATATTCAATAGATATCGTTTGCCTAATTTTTTTATATAATTTTCCTTTTCAAGAGCATATAAAACAGCTTTTAAAGTACTATATTCACTATCAGTTGTAACATCAAGTCTCTTGGCAATTCCTCTTCTTTTAAATTGCCTGCCAGGATTATTTTTAAATAGGGATTTTACTTTTCGTTTCACTAAAACTCAAATTTATATTTTAGACCTAATTCATTAATCATTTCTCTCAACAGATTAGATTCAGTAAGTGATTCTTTTCTTTCAAGACGGATAAAAAACTTTTGGAAAAATGGATATTCAATTCTTATGTTGGTTCTTCCAAGATCCTGAAAAACTTCTGTTGTACCGCCAATTGAATATTTAAATTTATTTACTTTGCCGGAAAGACTGAATTTTGTATAAGTTCCCATTTGTTTCAATTCCACGCTCCTTATATAATCTCCCGCGTAAGAATTAAGTAAACCACCAATTAAAGAACTGGCAATTGATGAAGCTGTACCAGTTAATGTATTATTTTGATTTACATTTGTATACCCTTCTTCCGTATTTGTAAAACGACCTGTGACTATAAACATAATTGCATCTGAAGCATCTTTAGTTGGATCCGGAATATCTTTATCAATATTTTCAGTCCCATAATATACGGCAAGATTGTTCTTATTGTTAATAAAGTTTTTATTAAGATCCTGAAGAGGACCTGTTAATTTAACTTTAACAGCCACCTCTTTTTCATGTGAAGATACATTAGTTGAGTCTGTCGTTGGTTCATAATAATAGTTCCTGTAAATACCAACAACATCTAGATTTGGGTTTGCTAATTCATTTTCAAAACGAAGACTGCCGCCAGCTTCAAAAGTCTTTGTTAAAAATTCAAGAGATGAACCTTCTCTTAAAGTTAATGTGCCAAATGCTCTTGGTATACCTTCTATAGTTTTATACTGAAAATCACCGCTAATATTTGCATTTAATATCTGGTTGAATTCTTTATCCAAAATAAATTTAATTGTTGCTTCATCTTCAACTTTGATATCAACATCAAAGAATATATTGCTGGAACTTAAATTATTTTTAGTTAAAGATGAATTTTTAAGTAGTGATAGTTTAATCAAATTATCAAAACTGGTAATATCTTTATCCACATTTAAAGTATCGGTAATATATTTATAAATAAAATTGTCTCTTGTATTTTTATAAGATGGCTTAGCTTGAGAGAAAGTCAAATTAGCGCTTTTTACAAGTAAAGGTGCTTTTAAGTTTATATTATCAAAGTCCATGATAAATTCAGCTTTACTTTCTGTTGCAACTACTAAATCACCATATATTAAAGGACTTACAGACCTAGATGCATCACTTAATATTTTTAGCTCTCCATTCAAATATATTTTTGGTGAGATAATATCATAATTTTTTAGAATTGTAAAACCATTTCCTGTTAATTCACCACCGTTTCTTGTGCCGGAAGTATTTGCAATATATAAATTATCTAAAGTTATATTACCGTTATCAGCTGTTATTTTAAAACTTGCATTATAACCAAGATTATTAAAATCTAATATAAATGATACATTTTCTATATTAACGAAACCAGTTGGCAATAAATTATTTATCTTACCGCTAAATTTCAGATCAGAATTTATCAAGCCATTTAATTTGGAAAATTTAGGTATAAAATTACTTACTGCTAATAGTGGGAAATTATTAGTTGAAAAATTGAAGTTTGTGATCTCATTTTCTAAAAGTCTGTTATCGATTTTATCCAAACCCAAATCAATTGGCAAAACACCCGATACTTTTAATAGATTATTCAGTTTTAAATCAAGTGTATCAGTTATAGATAAATCCAGAGTTAATTTTTGGTTTGAATAATTAACTTTGGCATCCAGCAAACCCAAATTATATTTATCTTTTGATAAATTATTTATCTTCATAGATAGAACTATTTTGGGTTCAAAATAATTCCCTTCTATTGAAGCAAAAAGATTTACTTGTCCATTATAATTTTTAAGTTCATCAATTCTTGAAATTTTTGTTGCAATATCTTGAATAGAAATATCGTCTAAAGTTATTAATAAATTGTGATCCTCATTGCTGCTTAAAGATCCATCTATTTTAAAATTACTTTCACCTAATGATAAAAGGAAATTATCAAAATTGATCTTTCCTTTTGAATAAGAAATATTAATTAGACCATTATTTTTTACAACATATCTACTAAAGTTTATTCTTAATCTTTCAAATTTTAGTGTAGATTTTAGAGCATCAAAGTCGGTTTGAGCTATAATATTTATATTGAAATTGTCTCTTACATCAGAATTGAATTTTAAATTACCCTGCCCAGCCTTCAACGAATAATCTAACCTTATATTCTTGATATCACTGCCTGTAAAAATCCTCTTTGTATTTAATACAATATTTGCTTCTAAATTTGAGAGATTTGTAAAATTTAGTTTATTTAATAAATTAATGTTTAAGGATAAATCAGATAAAAAATACACTCCAACATCTCCCCACACTTTAACATAATCCAAATTACTATTTAACGATATGTTCACACTGTCATTATTGTTAACAACATTTCCGTAAATGGTTCCGGTCAAAGTATAATTATCGTCTTCGGTAAAAGGAGATTTCATATTAAATTGTTTGAATTCAATTGCATAATTCAAACTTTCATTTTTTAGAATTGATCCTTTTGTATTATCACCTAAATTTGCTTTGTCAGTTAAAATATTTAAAGAGTCTTCAGTAAACGTTAATTTATTTATCTCTTTATCAATAACATTATTGATAGAACTTATTTCTTCGGAAAGAATATAGATTATATTATCAGCAGAAAATTTACCTTTAAAATCAGCGTCCAATTGTTCTGATTTTATATTTAGGTTGTTAACATATTCATTATTACCGTTTATATTAATTTTAAAATCATTACTGTTAAGTAGAGTTTTATTTAAATAAGAATCTTTAAGAAGAAGGTCACTTTTTATACTATAAGTTCCATTAAGCTCTATTGTGGCATCTGCAGTCAAATCAAAATTCAGCTTAGTGACTAAAGAGGTATCTCTGTTCAAAAACATTGTGTTAAATTTTCTGATGTTCGTGTTTAGATTTATATTAAATTTATTATTCTTATCACTTAGGATAGTACCTTTTGCAGATATTGCTGAAGAGTCAATGTTTGCATCTATCTGATAATTTACTCTCCCTTCCTTTACCTCAGTGTTTACTAAAAACTTGTTTATTTTATTTCCACCATAAAATGAATTATCACCAATTACATTTACTTTTGAATTCATAGATAGAAGGTTTGTGCCTGATCCATTTATATTTATTTTAGAATTTAATTTGACCGGGACATTTATAATCGGTAATAATGAGATATCTTTTGTATTGATTACGCATGAATAACTAATATCTTTATTCATTAAATTCATTTGTAAACTTCCAACAATCATCCCTTTGTCATTTAAAATTTTAAATCTGGTATTGAATGCATTTCCATTACCTACAAATGAAAGTGAATCGATTTTAAGTTCCTTTAGATTTGTAAATTCCGGCAGGTTTATAAATTTTAGTTTTTTAGAAATTTCAGAAGCATATAAAATACTTTCATTTATATCTGCATCAATCTTTAAGCTATCCGTGTGATCAAGATTTTTTATATTTCCAGTAATATTTAAAAGTGATTTCCCAACATTTATTTTTAATAAATTAACATACAGATTATTGAATTTTCCTTTAGATTTTAACTCAATACTTACTATTCCATCAAAGGGTAATATGGATGGAATAAATTTCCCAATTTCATTCAGGTTTAATCTTTCTGAATTTATATTCAATACTACATCAGAGAACTTAATTGGATTATTTTTGTTTGAATCAAATAATTTATGATTGTTTAATGATCCAACAAGATCAATTCTAGATTCCGTAGTTTCAACATACAGTTTTTCTATTATCAACCTTTTATTATCAAGAGTTATGTGAGAGTTAATATTTTTTATATTTATTGCTCTAATGTTTGACTCGCAGCTGAATTTATTAATCGATAAATCATAAATTTGATTTTTCAAATCAATATTTGCGTCAATCGATGCATTTATGTTTTTTGCATGCAAATCATGAACTGCCAAAGTGTCATAAACTGAATTAGGATTTTTATATTTACTGCTGTGTAAGTAAAATTCAACGTTGTTTAGTAAAACATTAGATGCACTAATTCTAAATGGAAAAGGTTGGGATTTATTTTCTGTTACTACAGAGTCTGATATAAATAGTTCATCCAAATTTGATTCCCCTTTAGAATCTGTTATAAGTTCTATTTTGGAATTCTTTATTTCTAATTTTCTAACTCTAATTATTTTAAATAGAAGTTGAAGAGGGCTTGTTTTTAGCTCAATAGTTTCAGATGCAAGGAGGGTATCTTGTTTAGTAGTAACTATTACATCTCTTAAATATAGTGAGGTTAGCAGTGTGCCGTCTATTTTACCAACTGATATCTTACCATTTATCGATTCATTTACATTTTCAACAATAGTTCTGCGTAAATATTCTCTAAATGTTGATGTTTGACTTATTGAGAAAAACAAAAAAACAAGGAATAGGAAAACAATAAAAACACCAATAAAAACATTTACTATTTTTTGGTAGAGCGTTCTTTCCTTAATATCGTTTTTCTTTTTTTTCAATTCTATTTTCAGTTTATTAAAATAAATAAGATAGTAATAAATATAGTATTGTCAATAAACAC
>PFGS01000209.1:10162-17158 GCA_002783525.1 Ignavibacteriales bacterium CG12_big_fil_rev_8_21_14_0_65_30_8
TTAATCTACTTATTATATCTTTTCAGAATAGAATCTACAATTTTACTTGTAGACTGGTTTATGACAAATTCAATTGATTTTACCTGTCCGCCATTTTTTATTACGATATCTTTCCCAACTATCTTTTCCAAATCCCAATCTGCTCCTTTTACTAAAATATCAGGAATAATTCCCTCGATTAATTTTTCGGGTGTATCTTCATCAAAAAGAATTACATAATCAACAGGTTTTAAATTTGAAATTATTAAGGCTCTTTCATCTTCCGGAATTATTGGTCTGTTTTCACCTTTTATATTATTAACAGACCTATCACTATTTACTCCAACTAGTAAAATATCACCTAAATTTTTTGCTTTGTTTAAATAATCAATATGACCGGCATGAATTATATCAAAACAACCATTTGTAAAAACAACTTTTTTATTAGTTTTTTTTAATTCTTCCCTAATCGGTAAAAATTTATTTAATGTTTTAATATTATTTGTCATTTCCATTAATTGTAATATTAAATAATTTATTTATCTCTATAGGAACTATTCCAACCTCTTCACACACAATACCGGCTGCATAATTTGCAAGATATGATGCTTCTAATATATTAGCACCTGCAGTTAAAGCCATTGTTAGTGTTGATATTACTGTATCACCTGCACCTGAAACATCAGCTACTTTTCTTGCTTTGGTTGGCATTCTTTTTTCATCTTCTTCTTTTTGGAACACAGCAATTCCTTCTTCCCCTAAAGTTAGCAAAATGTTTTCAGCATTTAATTCTTTTAAAAGTTTATTGCCAACTTTTGTAATGTCTTTTCCATTCTTAATTTTTATTCCTAAAACATCTTCTGCTTCTTTTCTATTGGGTTTAAATACAGTAACATTTTTGTACTTGAAAAAGTTATTAAATTTTGGATCAACTGTAATTAGAATATTATTTTTATTTGCAAGAGTAATTATCCTATCTATTAAATCAGGAGTTAAAACACCTTTGTTATAATCTTGTAGAATAATTGCATCAAGTTTATTTATTTTAGATTCCAACAATTTTATTAATTTATTCTGTACTTTTTTTGTTAAGTATTCTTTGCTTTCCTGATCTATTCTTACCACGTGATGATTATCTGCAATTACTCTTGTCTTTGTTGTAGTAGGTCTCTTTTCATCAACAACAATTCCATCTTTATCTATACTGGCATCTTTTAATAAAGATGAAAATATTGTTCCGTGATTATCATATCCTATAACACCAATAGGCAAAGGTATTCCATTTAATTTTTGAATGTTCAATGCAACATTGGCAGCACCACCAAATCTATAGAACTCATTTTCTACTTCTAATACAGGTACTGGGGCTTCGGGTGAAATTCTTTTAACATCGCCCCAGAAATATGAGTCTAACATCATATCTCCAACTACAGCAATTTTTTTATCTTTAAAATTATTCTTTAGTTCTAATAATTTTTTCTTTTCTATTTTTATCATAAATATTTTGTTTTATTTTTTACTTATATGGGCTAAAGGATTATCCAGAGTTAAAGCAAGCAATCCGCTATCTGTCCCAATCCACATTATTTTACCGTCAAATAATAATTCATTTACTTTTGTATTGAACAGATCAATATTATCAAATTCAAGCCTCTTAATTTCTTTTGTGTTTTTATCTATTAAAAACAAACCTTTCCCTAATTCCTTTTTTTCTTTAGTGTAAAATGAATATACACCTGCCCAAATTTTATTACCAGTTAATGCTAAGGTATATACGCCGTCATCAATTAGTCCTTCTCTTTTAGATATTCTATCCCAAATAAATTTTCTGTCAAATTTATAAATACCGCCCACATTAAATTTTGGTTGATCAGAAGTAACAAACTCATCGGTGGCAAACCATACATTTTTATCATCAAAAAGAATATCTGAAATTGAAACCGCTTCTCCATCTCCGTTAAAAGAACTACCGTCATTGCCTATAAAAGACCAAGCATCTGAATTATGGATATCAAGTTTTTTATTATATATATGAACACCTGCTTCTGTTCCAAACCATACAAGGCTATCACCATCTACTTCTATGGTTTTTATATTATTTGTTTTTGTATCATTTTTTTTAGTGAGATCAAAATCCTCATATTTTCTTCTTCTGGCATCATAAAGTGTTAGATTTTTAAATCTACCTATCCATAATATATCATTGTAATTATCATAACATAAAGTTCTTATCCAATTCCCAAGTTCACCACCTTTTGCAAATTTTCTTTTTGTCCAGGTTTTTTTTCTTTTACTATATATAAATAAACCATCAGTTGTTCCTGCCCAAACTTCTTGTTTACCAACAGCTAAAGTGTAAAAAAAATCGTTATTCAGATTATTATTCTTTGTTGAAAAATTTGTCCACTTCTTATTCTCAAACGAATAATAATAAATTCCTTCCCCATAAGTAGAAACCCATAATTTATCATTATCAACAACTATAGATGTAATATTTGCACCAATCAAATATTTTTGAACTGTAGTCTGAGGATAAATTGGTAAAGTAAAGGTCAGTAAGATTATTATTGTTATTAAATTCTTCATTAGAATTTTTAGTGAATAAATATGATTTAAATTCTAATAGCTTTCTTCTTTAGACGGAAAATTTTTATTCTTTACATCATCAATATAATTATGAATTGACCTTTCTATTTCCTCAGCAAGGTTTGCATATTTACGTACAAATCTCGGCTGAAACTCAACATATAATCCTAAAAGATCCGGCGTAACTAGTATTTGTCCATCACAATTAATTCCGCCACCAATACCAATTGTTGGTATTTTTAATGCTTTAGTAATTTTATTAGCTAAAATTGCAGGTATTTTTTCTAGAACTACTGCAAAGGCTCCTGCTTTTTCTATTGCCAAAGCATCTTCAAAAATTTCTTTAGCTTCTTCTTTACTTTTCCCTCTTTCTCTGTAGCTGCCAAATTGATTTATACTTTGAGGTGTCAAACCTACATGACCCATTACAGGTATTCCTGCATTTGTAATTTCTTTTATTGTTGCAGCTACTCTTACGCCGCCCTCTAATTTTACCGCACCCGCAGATGTTTCTTTCATAATTCTGCCTGCATTTTTAAATCCTTCTTTAACACTAAGTTGATAGGACATAAATGGCATATCTACAACAACCATAGCTCTGTTTACACCTTTAGTAACTGCTTTTGTGTGATATATCATCTCATCCATAGTTACTGGTAAAGTAGTCTCATTACCCTGAAATACGTTTGCAAGTGAATCTCCTACTAGTAATAAATCAATACCTGCTGTATCTAGAATTCTTGCTGTAATAAAATCGTAAGCCGTTAGTGCAGCAATTTTTATATTTTTCTTTTTCATTAAAGAAAGAGATTTTGTTGTTACTTTTTTGAATGATTTTTCGGTACTCATTTATTATACCTTTTTTAATTACTTATAATGCTTGTGATAATTCTTTGTTAGATAAATTTATTGAACTGATCTCAAAATTAATCTTAAAATATTCTTCAAAACCTTTAAATATTGATTCTTCCAATTTAGAATAATTAATATCTTCATTTAATATTGATTTTAGATCTGTTGTAACAAAATTTAATTGTCTATTCAATTCTAAAATTTCTTCTTCTGTCAGAATTAAATAATCAGCTAATTTTTTATGAAAGCTACCGCACAAAATTGAACCGTGCTGGAGTAAATTATTACCAAGTTTTCTTTGTGCACTTCCAACAAGTTTTTTCCTGCTAAATTTTAATTCACTTTTTGCAGTCGATGAAAAACATGCATTGCTATTTTTCTCATTGTATATTTTAGGAAAATCAGGCTGAGTTGATTCTAATTCAATTTCATTTAATACTTCATTATAAATTATTAATCCTTTTCGTAATGCTTTATTTATTTTATTGTAAAAATAATGCGCCGACTTTTGATCTTTTACAGTTGAAATCACAGAATATGTTAACTCTTCTGAATGAAGTATTGCTCTTCCGCCTGTTGGCCTTTTAATAATATCTAAACCATCATTTACAGCTTTATCATAATTTATATATTCATAGTTTTGATTTGCACCTAATGATATACAGTAAGGATTCCATTTATAAAGTCTTAAATAAAATTCACCCGGCTTACAAACTTCAGCCAGATTAATATCAAAATCCATATTATACTTTCCTGTGTTTTCTCCAGTATTTATATAATAGTATTTCATTTCCCTATCAGCCCTCTTTTACTTCTATCTAAAAACTTTAATATTTCATTTACATTTTCATTATCAGAAAAATTTTTTTTAATTTTTTCTTTTGCCTGGGTTATATTTAACGATGGGCTGTATAAATATTTATACGCTTTTTTCAACGAATTAATATCTTCATTTGAAAATCCTCTTCTTCTTAATCCAAGAAGATTTAATCCTTTATACTCTATTGGTTCATTTGCCGCTAAAATAAAAGGCGGAACATCCTGTGTAATTCTAAATCCTCCCCCAATCATACAATGCTTTCCAATTTTACAAAATTGATGAACAGGAGTTAATCCACCAATAATAACATATTCATCTATCTCAACGTGTCCGGCTATTTGGACTCCGTTTGCTAAGATACAATTATCACCTAAAATTGTATCGTGGGCAACATGGCTATATGCCATCAATAAACAATTTTTTCCCACTCGTGAAAAACCGGTTTCTTTAGTTCCCCTGTGAAGAGTAACATACTCATGAATTTTAGTATCATCTCCAACATAGAATAAAGAATCTTCGTTGTTAAATTTTAGATCTTGAGGAGTATGTGCAATAGAAGCAGCTTGATGTATTACAACTCTATTACCAATTCTTGCACCGTTATAAATTACTGCGTGTGGACCAATAAAACAATCATCGCCTATTTCAACATTATCTTCAACTATTGCATAAGCAGATATTTGAATATTTTTACCAAGTTTGGCTTTATCGCTTACAACCGCTGTCGAATGAATATTCATTATTCTTTATCTTTTCTGTCAACAATGGCTGCCATAAAATCTGCTTCAGCAACAAGAATATCACCAACAAAAGCTTTCCCACTCATCATTACAATTTTACTTTTTTTATTCTTTAGATATACTTCTAAATAGAGTAGATCACCAGGTACAACAGGTTTTCTAAATTTTGCATTATTTATTTGCATAAAGTATACAAGCTTTTCGCTAGGATTTTCTAATGAGTTAAGAAGTAACACTCCCCCGGTTTGTGCCATTGATTCAATAATTAAAACGCCGGGCATAATTGGTCTGCCCGGAAAATGACCAGGAAAAAATGGTTCATTAATTGTAACCATTTTTGTTCCAACTACTTTTTTATCCAGTTCCAATTCAACAATTCTATCAACTAATAAAAAAGGATATCTATGAGGAAGAATTTTTTGTATTGCTTCTGTATCAAAGACAATACCCTCCTTTTTAACTAATTGATATTTTTTTTCAAGTTTCTTTTGCTGATATAGTTTTCTTATTTTTTTAGCGAATTCAACATTAGATTTATGCCCTGGTCTTGCTGCTAATATTTGTGCTTTAATCGGCGCACCTATTAAAGCAAGGTCCCCTAACAGATCAAGTAATTTATGCCTAACAGGTTCATTTTTAAATCTTAGGGTTTTATTATTTAAGATTCCGTTTTCACCCATTGTTACTTTTTCTTTTACACCAATTTTTTTACTTAGTTCAGCTAATTCTTTTTCGTTACATTTTTTATCAACTATTACAACTGCATTATCTATGTCACCGCCTTTTATCAATCCTCTGTCGGCTAATTCTTCTACTTCACTTAAAAAACAAAAAGTTCTTGCAGTAGAAAATTCTTTTTCAAATTCTTTTTCAAGATCAAATAATCCAGTGTGCTGGCTTCCGAGCGCAGGGTTCTGATAATCAACCATTACAGTTATTCTGTAGTCATTCAAAGGCAAAGCTACAATATCAACTTGATTATCTTCATCGTGATACATAACTGTCTGGTCAATTATTAAATAATCTTTAGGTGCATCTTGTTTTTGAAATCCTGCTTTTTTTAATGCTTTCACATACGGTTTGGAACTTCCGTCTTCAACAGGTGGTTCTATTCCATCAAGTTCAATTATTAAATTATCAATTTGAAGACCAACAACAGCTGCCAAAACATGTTCTACTGTATGTACTTTTGCTTCTCCTAAACCAAGAGTAGTACCTCTTGATACATCAATTACATAATCTGCATTGGCCGGTATTTCTGGTTTATCATTTAAATCTACTCTTACGAACTTTATACCGTAATTTTCTGGAGCAGGTTTAAAGGTCATTTTACAAGAAGTACCTGTATGAAGTCCGGTACCAGTTAGTGAAATTTGTGTAGATATTGTATGTTGTTTTTCTAACATTAAAATCGCCTAAAAATTATTATAATATCATTAATAATTGAAAGAAATTGATTTTTCAAAATAGCAAGATGAGTGCTGAAATACAATAATTTTAGAAGTGTAATAGGAGCAATAAGTTCAGTTTTTAATTCTTTTGACTATTATTTTTATTTAACTCTTTCTTTAATATCTCAATTTCTAATTCCAGATTTTTAATTTTATCTGAATAATTAGGAAGATTTCTTATATGTGCTTCTAATCGCAAAGCAGTATTTAAATCTTTTGCCGGATAGCCAAAATATTTTCCGGGTTTTTTAATTGTTTTAGGAATACCGGACTTTGCCATAATAATAACATTATCATTTATTTCAATATGCCCAACAATACCAACTTGTCCGGCAAGAATACAGTTATTTCCAATTTTTGTGCTTCCGGAAATTCCCGTTTGAGATGCAATTACAGTATTTTCACCTATTGTAACATTATGTGCAATCTGAACAAGGTTATCAATTTTTACACCTTTTTTGATTACAGTTGAACCAATTGCAGCTCTGTCAACGGATACATTTGAACCGAGTTCTACGTCATCTTCAATAATTACATTGCCAATTTGTGGTACTTTGTGATAAACTCC
>PFGS01000049.1 GCA_002783525.1 Ignavibacteriales bacterium CG12_big_fil_rev_8_21_14_0_65_30_8
TTTTGATAGCCCATTTTTTTTGTCATTATCGTATTGATAATATATGCTTAAAACATTTCCGTAAATTATTGTCTGTCTCAATTTACCCAAATTAAAATAAGAATATAAACTATCACCACTGGTTTGGTCAAACCGTTTTTTATAGTTTTTATTTTGTGAAATCACAAAAACATTCTTATCAACGAACATTTTATCAATTTTATTATTTTTTAAAACAATATTCACACTGTCACCGGATATTTGGGTATTCTCATACCAAAGAACAGGTTGTTTATTTTTATTAATAGTAGTAATAAGTTTTTTATCTTTTCTGAAATATAATGTTTTATCATTAACAGAGGCAAAATTACCTCTTAAAATTTCCACTGAATCTTTAACTATATACATATCAGATGAATCTCTGAATGCCTCCAAGGTATCTGCTTTAATTATCAGAGTATCAATTTTTAAGTTATCGGAATTTGTATTGTTGGATGTTTCTGATGTTGTATCTATTTGAATTAAAATTGGATTGCGTGTAACAAATGAATAATTTCTTTTAGAGTAATTTTCTAAATGTCCGCCGAATATGGTTGTGTTATCTGTGCTATTAGTAAGTTTTACATTCTTATCAGCAACAGTATTTTTGCTGTCTCTAAAATAGTTAAGGCTGTCACAAAATATTGTATTTGTTGAATCAACAATTTTTACATTTCCCATCGCAACTAATCTTTTATTATCTTTTTTATACAAAAGACTGTCAGAGGTTAATATGGAAGTAGAATCTTCAAGTTTTACATTTTTTTGAAAGAAAGCATCGTGCAGATCGAATGAATATTTTCCCATACCCGCAGTTAATGTCATTTCCCCATCAAACAATGTAAGCTTTTCATTTGTTGATGTCCTTTTTTCATCACCGTAATAAAATCCTCTTTCCGTTATAATTGTTATGCTGTCTTGTTTAATTACAACATTACCAATTAACTCAACATTATTGTCAGAAATATACTGTATTGCTTTATTGCATGTAATTACAACTTTACCTTGAGTAATAACAACGTGGTTATAAATTTCTCTTATTATTTTTCCGCCAACTTTTTTCCCAACCAAACTATCACCAATCACCTGAACTGTATTATTGTTGGTTTGCCCTTTTATTGATATTGTTATAATAAATAAAAGAAGGAAAATATTTTTAAATGAAATTTTCATTTATTGCTGCTGGAATCAGTTTTTGAAATATAAGTAATATTATAAACTACATAATTCTGAAGATCCTGATCAGATTTAAAACCATATCCTTTTATGGTTTCTGTTTTTGAAAATATAGTAACGAATTTATCAGAAACAATTTTTTTATCTTTATACCTGAACAATAATTCATCAGTTGTTACAATTGTTCCACTGTCACTTACAGCAACAACACTGTCAATAGCATAGAGATCTTTTGTAACATCGTCAACTCTACCTTTTTTAGAGGTAATTGTGCTTGTTATTTTAAAATCAGAATTATAAAAATCTACCTTAATATTTTCGTCCATTAAGGTTTCTTTTTCTTTTTCAAACACTCTTAAATGACCTGCATAAAGAATTGCTTTTGTAATTCCGGAATCACTAAAAATCACTTTGGAATTCCAACTTTCTTGTGTTGGCATATTTTTTATATCAAGTGAAGTATCAATACTGGGTTTTATTTTTGGATTGTTACAGCTTAAAGAGGTCAATAATAATATTAAAAAAAAATATAATGATTTTTTCATCTTTGGCGTAGACCGAGATTAATAAGATCGTGCAGGTGAATCATTCCTATAGGTTTATTGTTTTTATTTATTATTATCAGTGAAGTAATTTTATAGTTTTCCATTTGCTGTAATGCAAAAGATGCCAAATAATCTTGCTGTAAAACTTTTGGATCGGCAGACATAATATCTTTTGCTTTTAAACCGTTAATGTTTAGAGATTTTTCAAGTAATCTTCGTAAATCTCCATCTGTAATTATTCCTTTTAATATACCTTTTTGATCAACAACACACGTAGCACCTAATCTTTTTGAAGTAATTTCTAAAATTGCATCTTTAATAAAAGCATCTTCATTAACGATAGGAACATTATCTCCTTTTATCATTATCTCGCTTATTTTCAGAGATAATCTTTTACCCAAACTTCCACCGGGATGTAAGTACGCAAAATCTTCTGCTGTAAATCCTTTCTTTTTTAGCAATGCTACAGAAAGTGCATCCCCTAAAACCAATGTTGCGGTTGTTGATGAAGTTGGAGCAAGGTCGTGTGGACAGGCTTCTTCAGTATTTCCAATGTTTAAGAATATGTCACAAGTAGTAGCTAAAGTTGATTTTGGATTTGAAGTAATTGCTATGAGTGAAACTTTTAATCTTTTGAACATTGGTAAAAGATTTACAATTTCTTCAGTCTCACCGCTTTTGGAAATTAAAATAACAACATCATCTTTTCTTACCATTCCAAGATCGCCATGCAATGCATCTGTCGGATGCAAATAAATTGCTGCTGAACCGGTCGAGTTTAATGTTGCAACAATTTTTCTTGCAATCAAACCGGATTTACCCATTCCTGATAAAACTACTCTGCCTTTTGAATTATAAATTACATCAACTGCTTTTGCAAATTGAGCATTTATATTTTTAATAAGATTTTGAACAGCAGTAGCTTCTATTCTTACTACTTCTTTACCGGCTTGGATTATTCTGTCAACAGTCAATAAACTTACTCCATATTTTAAATTTTAATATTAATAGTTTTTTACTGCTTTATCAATTTTTTGAACTTCTATCAATAAATTTTTTAGCTGTGATAAAGGCAATTGAGAAGCAGCATCGCTTAAAGCTTTTGATGGATCGGGATGAACTTCTAAAAATAATGTGCTAATTCCAACAGCAATTGCAGCTTTTGCCAAAGGTAAAATAAATTTCGGATTTCCACCGCTTTTTTCACCGTCACTTGGAATTTGAACTGAATGAGTTGCATCCATTACTACCGGGTAACCCAAATCTTTCATAATCACCAAACCTTTCATATCAACTACTAAATTATGATATCCAAAACTTGCACCTCTTTCTGTTAATAAAATTTTATTGTTACCCGTTGCTTTTATTTTACCTGAGACATACTTCATGTCTTCAGGTGCTAAAAACTGACCTTTTTTAATATTTACAATTTTTTTTGAATTTCCGGCAGCGACCAATAATTCAGTCTGACGGCAAAGGAAAGCCGGAATTTGGATAATATCAACAAAATCTTTTACTTGATCTATATCTTCAGGTGAATGAATATCCGTTAAAATTGATAGATCAAACTCTTTTTTTGCATCTGATAAAATTTTTAATGCTTCATCTCCCAAACCATGAAATGAGTCAACACTGGTCCTGTTCGCTTTTTTGAAACTGGCTTTAAAGATAAAGGGGATTTTCAAATCAGATGTTATCTCTTTAATTTTTTCCGCAGTGTCGAAAATCATTTTTCTGTTTTCAACTACACAGGGCCCTGCAATTAAAACAAAATGGTTTTGATTAGAAATTTTTATATTTTTTAATTCAACAGTCAATATAAGTGCCCTTTTATTTATATAATGATAATATTCAACTCATTAGTGTTTTTAAATATAAATAAATCAATTAACTAATTGAATATAATATTTAAGGATTTTTGAGTTAAAAACAATATTTACTTAATATTATCATTCTGAGGAGGTACGAAGAAGCATCTTTGCTAATATGAAAT
>PFGS01000133.1 GCA_002783525.1 Ignavibacteriales bacterium CG12_big_fil_rev_8_21_14_0_65_30_8
GTGACATTTCAATTGAAACTTTATCACCAACCAAGATTTTAATAAAATGCATTCTCATTTTTCCGGAAATATGAGCCAATATTTCGTGCCCATTATCAAGTTTAACTTTGAAATGTGCGTTCGGTAAAGTTTCTAAAACAACACCGTCTACTTTTATTGGTCCTTGTTTTGCCATTAAATTATTGTCAATATTTCCGGTTTATTTTCTGTTATAGCTATTGTATGCTCAAAGTGTGCTGAAGGTAAACTATCTTCTGTTAAAATAGTCCATCCATCTTCAGCTTGAATAACTTTGTAATCACCTATGTTTATCATAGGTTCAATAGCAATTGTCATATTCTTTTTTAATTTTGCTCCTGTTCCTTTTTTTCCAAAATTCGGAACTGCTGGATCTTCGTGTAAATATTTACCAACTCCGTGTCCACAAAGGTCTCTTACAACAGAGAATCCATTTTCTTCAACATAATTTTGAACAGCAAAAGAAATATCGTGAACTCTGTTTCCTTCTATTGCTTGATCGATTCCCAGATAAAGAGATTTTTCAGTTACTTCCATTAACTTTTGTTTCTCTTTGGATATTTCACCAACAGCAACCGAAAGTGCAGCATCTCCGTAGTAACCGTTTTTATAAACACCTACATCAAGAGCAATTATTTCACCACTTTTAAGAACTCTGTTTCCCGGTATTCCGTGTACAACTTCTTCATCAACAGATGCACAAATTGAAGCCGGAAAATCAATTGAGCTTCCGCCTTGAGAGTATCCTTTGAATGCTGCTTTAGCATTATTACTAAGGATATAATCTTCAGCAATTTTGTCCAACTCACCGGTTGTAATTCCCGGTCTAACAAATTTTTTCATCAGCTGTAATGATTCTGCAACAATTTTACAGCTTTCACGAATTAGGTCAATCTCTTTCTTCGTTTTAATTAAAATCAAAATTTAATCATTACCTACGGGATTTTACTTTCCCAGATTTCATAAAACCATCATAATGTCTCATTAATAAATGAGATTCAACCTGTTGCAAAGTATCAAGTGCAACACCAACAATAATTAATAAACTTGTACCGCCAAAAAATTGTGCAAACTGTCCTGATACTCCATAAGCTGAAACAAAAGCAGGTAGTATTGCAACTATTGCCAAAAAGAATGAACCGGGCAATGTAATTTTTGTTAGAATATTATCAATAAATTCTGATGTTTGTTTCCCTGGCCTAACTCCTGGTATAAACCCACCTTGCTTTTTCATATTGTCAGCAACATCTTTTGGATTAAATGAAATTGCCGTATAAAAATATGTAAAGAATATTATCATCAATGCATATATAAATGAATAAACCGGTGATGTATAAACAAAATATCTACTCAAACTTTGTAAGAACTCATTGTTTGGGAAAAATGATAAAACAGTATTAGGTATAAACATTATTGACTGAGCAAAAATAATCGGCATTACACCGGCTGTATTTACTCTTAATGGAATATACTGTGTAACACCTCCATAAACTTTTCTTCCCACAACTCTCTTTGCATATTGAACAGGAATTCTCCGTGTGCCTTGTGTTACTAAAACCACACCTGCAATAATAAAAACCATAAAGACCAAAATGACAATTTCAATTACCAAACTTCTTGTTCCTGCGGCAATTAGTCTGTATTCATCAAGCATTGCAAATGGGAATCTATTAATGATTCCTATAAAAATTATAAGCGAAATACCGTTGCCAATACCTTTATCTGTAATTTGCTCTCCAAGCCACATCATAAAAACTGTACCTGATGTTAGGATCAATACCGTGGTAACAGTCCACATCATTCCTTGAACACCTACCGGTACAATTGGTACACCTTGTACATTGATACTTAACAATCTTATAGTTACGCCCCAAGCTTGCAAACCTGAAATTAAAACAGTTCCGTAACGTGTAAGCTGTGTAATTTTCTTTCTTCCGTCTTCACCTTCTTGCTGAAGTTTCTGAAAATAAGGAACAACAGCTCCCATCAACTGAATAATAATTGATGCCGAAATGTAGGGCATGATTCCAAGTGCAAATATTGCTGCATTAGAAAAAGCTCCACCAACAAACAGATCATATAATCCAAAAAGATTATCTGAAGTTTGGTTCCTTGTACTTTCAGCCAATAATGAAGCATCAATACCAGGTAGTGTAATATGAGCACCTAATCTTACAATCACTAAAAGAGCCAAAGTGTAAATAATTCTTTGGCGAAGTTCGTGAATCTTAAATACGTTTCTGATTGAATCAGTAAATTTTGACATATTCTTCCGTATTAAACTGTTTTAATTGATCCGCCTGCGGCTTCAATTTTTTCTTTTGCTGATTTACTAAAAGCATTTACTTCAAATTGAAGTTTACTTTTTAATTCTCCGTTACCTAATATCTTAACAGGTTGTCTTTTATTTGAAACTAGTCCTGCAGAGCGTAGTGTTTCAATAGTTACTAAACCTTCTTTTAATTTCTTGTCTTCTACTAATTTTTGAATTGAATTAAGATTAACAGTTTGAAAGTAAACTTTAAAAATATTTGTAAAACCAAATTTTGGAACTCTTCTTTGTAAAGGCATCTGTCCGCCCTCAAACCAAGATTTATGTTTTGCGCCAGATCTTGATAATTGTCCGTTGCTACCTTTAGTTGCAGTTTTACCTCTGCCTGAACCAGGTCCTCTTGCAACTCTTTTTCTATTTCTTTTAGAGCCTTTAGCGTATTTTAGATTGCTTAAAATATCCATAATCTTCCTTTTCTAGCCTTTCTTAATTTCTTCTACGGTTACCAAATGTGTAACTTTTTTTATCATTCCTCTAATTTGAGGAGTATCGTTGTGAACTTTTTCCCAATTTGGTCTACCAAGACCCAAAGCTTCAATAGTAAGTTTTTGATCTTTTGGTCTGTCAATTACACTTCTTATTTGTTTAACTTTAATTTTGCTCATATCTTCCTCAATTACGCAGTGAATAATTCACTTATGTTCATTCCTCTTTTATCTGCCATTTTTTTAGCATCTGTTAAATTAAGTAATCCACTTAAAGTAGCTTTTACTTGATTGTGAGAATTACTTGAGCCAAGAGATTTTGTAAGAATATCTTGTACACCTGCTGCTTCCAATACTGCTCTAACTCCACCACCGGCAATAAGCCCTGTTCCGGGTGAAGCAGGTTTTAATAAAACTTTACCGGCGCCATATTTACCAATAACCTGATGAGGTATTGTTCCTTTATGTAAAGATATTTTTACCAAGCTTTTTTTTGCATCATCTATTCCTTTAGAAATAGCATCTGTAACTTCGTTAGCTTTACCTAAACCGACGCCCAAAATACCTTCACCGTTACCTACAACAACAATGGCATTAAAACTAAATCTTCTACCACCTTTTACAACTTTAGCTACTCTGTTTATTTCAACAACTTTTTCTTTTAGATTCTCAATTTCTGTTGCTTTAATTTGTTTCA
>PFGS01000066.1 GCA_002783525.1 Ignavibacteriales bacterium CG12_big_fil_rev_8_21_14_0_65_30_8
TATTAAATCAATAATTGGGCAATACATTTTGAAATTGATTAAGGTACCATTTTGTTTTGAGTAATTACTTTATAATATAAATCATTATTTTAAATTATCATAGTCTAAAAAATATCGCAATAAAATTTTATTTATGAGTAAATTCTTTATAATAAATAGTAGTTTGTTTAAGAAAAATCCATTTGATATATTTGCTTTATGAAAAATAATAAACGAAAATCATTTTTAATCAAAACATTATTATCATTTGTTGTTTTAGTTGTAGTTATTATTGCTTTTAATAATTTTATACTTCCATGGTTTGTAAGTTCACCGGAAGAGATAGTACCTAATCTTGTAGGAAAAACTTACGAAAATGCAGTTGCAGAATTAGACAGTGTTAATTTACAAGCAATTATAACTGACACAATTTATAATGAAAAATATGATGTAGGTACGGTTATTTTACAAAAACCTAATCCTGGTCAAGTTGTAAAAAACGGTAGAAGAGTTTATTTATTTATCAGTGGTGGAAAACAAACTGTTAAAGTTCCAAATTTAAAAGGAAAATCAATTAGAGAAGCAAAGTTTACACTTGAAAGAATTGGATTAAATATGGGTGAAATTCAAGACCTTCCTTCTAATAATCCAAAAGATAAGATCTACGACCAGCAATATGCTGAAGGAACACCACTGAAGAAAGGGGATTCTGTTGGAGTAACATTAACAATAGGTATACTTTCCAGCAGAGTAATTTTACCGGATTTTATAGGCAAATCACTTTCAGAAGTTATAGAAATTTTAGCTGATAGTTCATTAAGAGTTGGAACAGTTACATATAGAGTTTCTAATTCGTTACTCCCTAATACAATAATAGATCAATTCCCAAGTCAAGGTAATGTTGTTAGTGTTGGTTCACAAGTTGATCTTTTTGTAACTAAGAATTCAGAAAAAGAAGAATAAAGGAAATAATTTGGCTTTACTTGCACCTTCTATTTTATCCTCAGATTTTTCTAATCTATCTCAGCAAATTAGATTAGTTGAAATGAGCGGTGCTGATTGGATTCATTGTGATGTTATGGACGGACATTTTGTTCCTAATATTACTTTTGGACCAATAGTAATTAAAGCTGCAAAAAAATGTACTAAATTACCACTTGATGTTCATCTAATGATAGAAAATCCTGATAAATATTTAGAGGATTTTTATAATGCAGGCAGTAATACAATTACAGTACACCAAGAAACCTGTCCTCATTTGCACAGAACAATTTCCAAAATAAAAGAACTTGGTGCAAAGGCAGGTGTTTCAGTAAATCCATCTACTCCCTTATCTACTATAGAAGATATTGCAGATGAAATAGATTTATTATTAATTATGTCGGTAAATCCCGGATTTGGTGGACAGAGTTTTATAAAAAATTCTATAAAGAAAATTGAATCAGCAGTTAAATTAAGAGAAAGAATAAAAGCTGATTTTTTAATTGAAGTTGATGGTGGAATAAATAAAAATACTTCAAAAAATATATTAGATGCAGGTTGTGATGTTTTTGTTGCCGGTTCTTCTATATTTAAAACTGATAACATTGCGGCTTCTGTTGTTGAATTGAAAAAAATTATTAATTCTAATTAATTGCACACACAAAATTTAGTTTATAATATATTATAAGTTGGGTGGCAATTGTCACCTTTTGTGTTTTAAAAGGAATAACATTGATCTTCCAAATAATAAATCTATCTCGTAAAGAAGTTTTCAAAAAATATAGTGTACTATATAAGATATATAGAGATGTATATAGATTTGGATTATTGGCACTTGAGATAAGATCAATACCCAAAAAGCTTGCACTACCAACACAAAAACTTGTACTTAACAATGGAGAAATTTGTTATAAAAATGCCAAGCTGGTTAATGACCAATACAATTTATTAATTACCGGCTCTTTAAGTGAACTTTTTAATTTATCCAGAAAAATTTTAACTAATGGTGATGAAGAGTTAGGATATCAGCTTCTTAACTGCATAAATAATTATGAGAAATACGATGATAATTCATATAGTATCGGTGAAGATGTATTCCAATTTAATAAAGCATATGTAATGGGTATACTTAATGTAACTGAGGATTCTTTTTCTGACGGAGGTAAACATTTTAAGAAAAAGGATGCAGTTAAACATGCTTTAAAAATGATTGACGAAGGTGCTGATATTATAGACATTGGAGGTGAATCTACTCGACCGGGGTCAAAAAGTATTTCAATAAAAAAAGAAATTGATAGAATTATACCGGTTATAAAAGATATAATTAAAAAGAAACCTAATGCAGTTATTTCTGTGGATACTACTAAAAGTAAAGTAGCAGAACTAGCTCTTAAAGAAGGTGCAAAAATCATAAATGATATAAATGCATTTAAATCTGACCCGGAACTGATTAAATTTGTAAAAAAGTATAATGCATCTTATGTACTTATGCACATGAAAGGAACTCCAAAGAACATGCAAGAAAATCCAATTTACAGTGATGTAGTAAAAGAGATATATGATTTTCTTTTTAGCAAAATAAAGGAATTAAAAAAAGTAGGTATTAATAATATTTTTATTGATCCAGGTATTGGATTTGGAAAAAGTGTTGAAGATAATTATCAAATATTAAAAAGACTTGATGATTTTAAATCTTTGGGATTCCCTTTATTAATTGGTGTATCACGGAAATCCTTTATTGGTAAAACATTGGATTTAGATATTGATAAAAGAGATACTGCTTCGGCAATTATTGAAGCATTAGCTATTAAAAATGGAGCTAAAATTATTCGAACACATAATGTTGAAAACGGTGTTCAAATATGTAAATTGTTAAACAACTTAAATTAAATTTAATTTTAAATGTTTGAAATATTCAATGTAGGTTTTCTTTCCGTAACATTTGCTGATGTAATTGATATAGTATTAGTTGCAATTATATTTTATAAAGTTTATAACTTTTTAAAAGGGACCATAGCTGCACAGATTTTTATGGGATTAATAATAGTTCTTGTTCTTTCCTTAATTGCTCAAGCACTTAATTTAAGAGAATTGAGCTGGTTACTTAAACTTATAACAGATATTTGGGTGTTAGCATTTTTGATATTATTCCAACCTGAAATAAGAAGATTACTTGTAATTGTTGCTCGAAACCCAATTTTTAAAATGTTTGTGAAAACAGAAAATAATGATACGCCTTCTATTGTTACAGAAGCCGTATTTCAACTTTCTCAGCATCAGCACGGTGCACTAATTGTAATAATAAAATCAACAGGTATAAGAGGATTTACCGAAACCGGTGAACAAATAAATGGCAAATTAAGTGTGGATCTTTTAACCAATATTTTTTTTCCTAATTCTTCATTGCACGATGGTGCAGTTATAATTAAAGGTGAAACTATTGAAGCAGCAAGATGTACACTTCCATTGTCTTTAACAACAATAGTTGATGGCGAATCACTTGGAATGAGACATAGAGCAGGGTTAGGTATAACCGAGCAGGCTGATGTAATGAGCGTAATTGTTTCTGAAGAAACCGGTAGTATTTCTGTTGCTGAAAATGGTACATTAACAAAAGGCTTGTCTAAAGATGCATTAAAAAGAAAAATCCAGAATATTTACAAACCCCCTGTAGTGTTTGGCTGGAAAGGAATGCTTCAACATTACAAAAAATCAAAAAAATAAATATTATGTTTTTAATAATAATTTTTGGGAATTAAAATGAAACTAAAGTATTTTTCTCATTCAGCATTTG
>PFGS01000240.1:0-147 GCA_002783525.1 Ignavibacteriales bacterium CG12_big_fil_rev_8_21_14_0_65_30_8
CCATGAACAGAAAAAATATCTGTGTTCTCTTCAATTTTTAATAATGCATCCGACATATTATCAGCAAAAATTTGGGCAATCCTTTTGTCCAAACCACCAGCAGTATAATCGAACAGAAGATCATTATCATTATATAATTTAAACGAA
>PFGS01000240.1:156-3622 GCA_002783525.1 Ignavibacteriales bacterium CG12_big_fil_rev_8_21_14_0_65_30_8
TTGCTTAGAGCAATTTTTTTGAAAGTGTCATTAATATGTCTGAATTCAGTTTGATTTGTCTTTAAGAATTTTCTTCTTGCCGGAACGTTGTAAAATAGATTTTTAACTATTACAGTTGTTCCTTTTACAAATGATCCTTTTTTTGTTGTGATCTCTCCCTTATCATTAACAGTAATTTGTGTCCCAAGTTCTTCATCACTTATTTGTGTTTTAATTTCCAATTGACTTACAGCTGCAATTGAACTTAATGCTTCACCTCTAAATCCAAGTGTCTCCAATGAATTTAGATCATCAAAATTAAATATTTTACTTGTAGCGTGTTTCTGGATTGATAAAACTGCATCTTCTTCATTCATACCCGTTCCGTCATCACTAATTTGAATTAGAGATTTACCGGCATTTTTAATAAATACATCAATATTTTTTGCAGTCGAATCGATAGCATTTTCCATCAATTCTTTTACTACGGACTCCGGTCTTTGCACCACTTCTCCGGCAGCAATTTTATTAACTATATTTTCAGATAATATTTTTATTGATGACATTATTTTCTTTTGTACCAAAAAATTTCAAATTGTTCTTTTTTATCTCTCTTTACAATTTCCCAATTATTTTCATCATATTTAGGGAAGTACACTTCCCCTTCAGCATCAAAATTTAATTTAGAGATTATCATTTCGTCAACAAGATCTATCGCTTGTGAATATATTTGTCCACCTCCAATAACAAAAACTTTTTCATAATTTTTATTTTTACAATGTCTAAAAGCATCTATTAAATTATTGAATATTTTTATATCGGCAAATGGATAACTCAGTTCCTTATTTTTTGAAATAATTATATTTTCTCTCTTGGGCAAAGGTTTACCGAGTGCATCAAAGGATTTTCTGCCCATAATAATCGGGCTTCCCAAAGTTGTTTCTTTAAAATGTTTAAATTCTTCGCTTATGTGCCAGGGAAGTTCCCCATTACTTTTTCCGATAACATTATTTTTAGCAACTGCCGAAATAATTATCTTTCTCAAACAGCAACCTCAAATTTTATCTTCTCGTGATGTTTATAACCTTCTAATTTGAAATCTTCAAAGACTAACTCGTCTATAGGTTTCTTTTTAATGATTAATTTGGGTAGCTCCAGCGGTTCTTTTTTAAGCTGTTTTATTAGCCCACGGCTATGATCATATTTTTCATTTGGAGAACCTTCTTCGGCATAATAAATATGTGCATCAACAATTGAGTGTGCAAAATAGCCTAACTCTAAATCAACTTCTTGTGCAATGATTTGTGTCAGCAAAGAATAAGCTGCAAGATTAAAAGGAATTCCAAGTGCAATATCACCCGAACGCTGAGTTAAGTGGCAATTTAATTTCCCGTCTGAAACATTAAAAGTATAGGTATAATGGCAGGGCGGTAATTTACTTGAAATTGCATTCCCTGGTTCCCAAGCAGAAACTACAAGTCTTCTACTATTGGGATTTTTTCTTATTTCGTCAATCACATATTGAATTTGATCAACTTCCTTTACTACCCATTCTCCCTTTTCATTTTTAGAAGCACTTGGAAAATGTCTCCAATAATTACCGTAAGCAGTGTCCAAATTTCCATCTTCATCAGCCCAAGCATCCCAAATTTTTGTTTTATCTCTCAAATTTCTTATGTGGTCTTCACCGGAAAGATACCAGAGCATTTCGTGCAGAAGAGAATTCCAATACATTTGTTTTGTTGTTAACAAAGGAAATCCTTTAGAAAGATCTACCTTATAAAATGCACCAAAATACGATATTGTGTCAATTCCGGTTCTGTTTTTCTTTAAAATTCCTTCATTAAGGACTAATTTCACTAAATCTAAATATTGTTTCATTTTTTTAGTTTTATGTCAGATTAAATTATAAATGCAATTTAATAAATTAATATTGATTTCTCTCTTATATGAGTGCCTGAATTATTTTATTACTAGCATTTTCTACTTCTTTTTCAAAGTTTAATCTATAATTACTACTATCAGAGTATTTATTCATTTTAATTACTTGGATATTTTCACTTAACTCTTTTTCTATATTTTCTTCAACTTGTCCGCAACATAAAATAATTTTCTTATTCATTTTTTTTGTTAGATTCAAAACAGCACTTGCTCCCTTACCAATTAAAGAAGTCTTATCGAATTTACCTTCTCCGGTAACAATAATATCAGCTTGCTCCATCTTTTTTATTAGTTTTTTATTATTAATTAATGAATCAAAAGCAGATTTTATTTTTGCATTAAAAAATATCGATAATCCGGCTGCAAGCCCTCCTCCAGCTCCATAATTTGAATTCATTAAATCATATAACTTATTATTATTTAATATATTACAGATGTTAGTAAATCCAGCCTCTAATAATTCAACTTCTTCTTCAGTAGCACCTTTTTGTTTAGCAAATAACTTTGTAGCTCCTTTTTCTCCTAACAATGGATTGAATACATCTACAATACATTCAATTTTAAAATTTAGTTTGGGTTTGCTCCAGATAATATTTTCTACTTTTGAATAATTTACAGGTAAAATATCTAAATTTTTTCCATATTTATCTGTAAGTTTCAAACCAAAGACTTTACAAATACCAATTCCAAGATCATTTGTTCCAGTACCTCCAATTCCGATTATTAAATTATTAACATCTAATTTCCCAGTATTAATTGATCTATTTATTTGTTTTAGTAATTCTCCCAGTCCTTTTGAACTTAAATATAAAGGATGCCTTTTTTCTTCCGGTATAATTTGTAAACCCAATACTTTTGCACTTTCTATAAATATTTTTTTATTTAATTCATCATAAAGAACTGGACAATTGAACTTTGAATCATCGTAAGGTGTTGAAATTGAGTAGGTTAGCTCTTTTAAGTCAAAGTTAAATATTAAGGAATTTAAGAAGCCGTCACCACCGTCACTTATAGGATATTTTAATAAATCTACGTTACATTTACTTAAATATTTTGCTAATAGATCAACTACTTTAACGGAATCTGCACATTCTTTGAAACTATTGGGAGCAAGTAATATTTTTTTTTTAGGCATATTTAATTTTCTAATTTCAATATTGTTTTTACTTTTTCCAATATAATTTCTGAATTTATTCCACCCTCACCTGAGAAATCACACAATTTTGGATCTCCGGGACAAACAGTAGAGCAATATTTATCATTTGGTAGAATAATATGTGATTCATTCCCTTTTGGTCCCCATAATTCAGGTGAACATGCAGTTAAGGGACAGAATAAGGAAAGAGTTCTTACATTTAATCCGGCACAAATGTGCATTGGGCCTGTACTTGATGAAATGAGCAGATCGAGTGCAGCAAAATTAATAATACTCTCTCTCAAGTTATTATTTGTATTAAGAAAGTAAATATCTTCAATTTGTTTTAATTCATTTTGTGGATCAATTTCAGTAATTCCTACTTTAACATTCTTAATCTTTTTTAAATTA
>PFGS01000227.1:0-778 GCA_002783525.1 Ignavibacteriales bacterium CG12_big_fil_rev_8_21_14_0_65_30_8
CAATTAAAGAAAAATCTGGTAAAAACATGAAATTAATTCTATGTGGAAAATTATCTAAAAAGACCAAAATTCAATCTGATATGGCATCTGATAAGATTGAGGAAGTTTTACAATGGTCTCAAACTGTATCACAAAACCTGAAATGACAAAAATGGGCCCGATGTGATTCGAACACATGACCTTTCGATTATCAGTCGAACGCTCCAGCCAAGCTGAGCTACGAGCCCACGAACAAATCTCTAGGCAAGACTCATTTAAGTTTAATTTTGTATATGTAAAGTGACCAGTAAATTCGTCACTCATTATACATTGTAAGAACTATTGATAACTAAAGATAATCAAGAATCCAATCAAAACAATAGTACATGCAATAATACCCACAGACATTAGATGTTTTCTTGAAAAACATTTCATGTTTCAATCGAATCTTTATTCAATTACAGTGATTGTTCCCTTCATGTCCAAATGAATTGAGCAATAGTAATCAAAAGTACCTGTTTTGTCAGCCAAAAACGTGATTGATTCGCTTTGAAAATAACCAAGATCTTTGATATGTACATTAAACTCATCAATGTTGAGATTGTGTTTTGAAGGATTGTTTGATTCATTTCTATCTTCATTAATCAAATGAATCTGAACAAGATTCCCTTTTGATACCTTAATTGGCGGAGAGGTTCCTGTTGTAGAGGGCGTGGATTTACCACCTTTAGCATGTTGGTAATGATAAGAGCCTTGGGAATCTTGTACTCCCTTTAGGAATATGTTTGTAGTAGGAGCA
>PFGS01000227.1:802-3098 GCA_002783525.1 Ignavibacteriales bacterium CG12_big_fil_rev_8_21_14_0_65_30_8
AAATTATCTTCCCAAGTTGATTCCACTTACACAATATCTAAAGAAAAATTGAATGTATATAGTTTTTCAATTAATGATAATCTATCATTAATTTCATTGCCTGATTATGATTCTACTTTTACTACAAGCAATGAGAAAATAGATATTAATGTTAATTTAGATACAAATATTAGATATGCAGATATTTATATTTTTATCAATAAACAGAAAATTGATCTTTATTATAATGTTAACGGTGGGGTATATGCTTTTAGAGGTATTAGATTATTTGCTGGTATAAATAATATAGAAGTATTTTATGTTATCGGTAATTCAAGGTCTCAATCTTCTTCGATTTTAATAAATAAAGAATAAATGCCTTTACATGAAAAAGAGAATTATATCTGAAAAATTTCTATGTGAAATTTGGGAGAAATATAATATCAATGATACAATGCAAACTGAAGATGGTAAATCTATAACAATCCTTAGCAGAGGAGACAAAAATAATGAATTAGATGGACCTGACTACAGAAATGTTAAAATTAAAATTGATAACAAAACATTAATCGGGGATATAGAAATTGATACTGAAATTTCTAATTGGGAAAAACATAATCATCATACTAATAAAAAATTCAATAATATTATCCTTCATGTTACTTATGAGAATAAATCAAAACAATGTTTTGTAACAACTGAAAATAAAAGGATAATCCCTTCTATTTCATTATCAAATTATATCACTTCCAAAGAATTACAATTCTATTTATCTGATAGTAATTCTAATAAATTATATAAAATACCATGCCATGATTTGAACAATGAAATTTCTGAAAAAGTAAAAACTGATTACTTAATTAGTTTGGGCAGTAAAAGATTCAGCTTTAAGAAAAGAAAATTATTTACAAGGCTGAGAGAAATTGCATATCTGAATCAAAGAGAACTAAAAGAACCAATTGTAAACTATGACCTTGAGTCAGAGTTAAGAAGACTAAAATTCAATCGAGATGATTTTAATGACCCAATAATATGGGAACAGCTTTTGTATGAAAATATTTTCACTGCCCTTGGATATTCAAAGAATAAAGAAAATATGAATAAACTTGCCAAATCTGTAGATATAAAATTACTTCGTAATTTAGAGAACAATACAAATCTTAATAAACCCTTAGAAGCAATATTATTTAAAATTAGTGGGTTATTACCGGATGTAAATAATTTACCTGATGAGGAAACATCAGTTTATACAAGAGAACTCTTTGAAATATGGAGTAAATACACAGATCTTGATTATGGCCAAAGATTACATCCAGCAACTTGGAATTTCTTTAGAATCAGGCCACAAAATTTCCCAACTTTACGAATAGCAGGCGGAGTAAAAATTTTGAATAAAATATTGACAGAAAATTTAATTCATAATCTCATTAAATTATTCGAAATAGGAAAAGATATAAAAAAACTAAGGAAAAAATTAAGAGAAATATTTGTAGTGAAAGCAGAAGGTTACTGGCAAGAACATTTTGTATTTGATCAACACAGTAAAACAAAACTTATGTATTTAGTTGGAATATCCAGAGCAGATGAAATTATTGTAAATATAATTTTACCTTTTTTATCTCTTTATTTCGAAATATTTAGCAAGAAACTATCGTATAAAAATGTTTTAAAATTCTATTTAAATTTTGAACAAATAGGCTCAAATAAAATTGTTGATAAAATGAATTCTTCTCTGAAAATTAAATCTAAGAAAAGTGTTATTTACCAAGGAAGTTTACATCTATATTTGAATAATTGTTGTAAAAATAAATGTAATAGTTGTGAGATAGGGAAGTTAGTGTTTTAATTCTTACTGGTTAATTTTTGGATATCATCCCTAAGTTTTGCTGCTCTTTCATATTCTTCTGAAGCAAGTGCTTCTCTTAGTTTTGTCTGTAAAGCTGCAATTTTTGCTTCTTTACTGTTAGGTACAAAATTTTCTTCTCCTGTCAATTCATCATTATTCTCTTTGCCTTCAGTAGTAGTTGAAATAAATGAAGCTGATTCCATTACATTTTCTGCTACAAAAATTGGAGCTTTTGTTCTTACAGCAATGGCAATTGCATCACTAGGTCTGCTGTCAATTTCATAAGTAAGAGCAGAAACTTCTAAAATAATTTTTGCATAAAATGTATTTTCCCTTAGTTCGTCTATTATTACTTCTGTAACTGTTCCCCCTAAAGTATCTATTATTTGTTTTAATAGATCATGCGTAAGAGGGCGTGGAGGATTAATTCCTTCAATTTCAAGAGCTATTGCTTGTGCTTCAAATGCTCCA
>PFGS01000227.1:3137-3750 GCA_002783525.1 Ignavibacteriales bacterium CG12_big_fil_rev_8_21_14_0_65_30_8
AAAAGAATAGCAAAAGCCCCGCCAGTAGAGGGACTTGAAGATAATCCTAATATTTCACATTGAATTTTATCCATATAAACAGTATAAAATCTTTTAAGTTAATGTTTTAATAGCTTCTGTTAACTTAGGTAATATCTCAAAAACATCACCTGTAATTCCGTAATCAGCAATACCAAAAATGGGAGCATCTTTATCTTTGTTGATTGCAACAATATATTTAGATGATGACATTCCAGCTAAATGCTGTATTGCTCCCGATATCCCACACGCAATATATAAAGAAGGAGAAACAGTTTTTCCCGTCTGCCCTACTTGCTCTCTGTGAGGTCTCCAACCGGCATCAACTACAGCTCTTGAAGCACCTACAGCAGCACCCAAAGCATCTGCAAGTTCTTCTACTAATTTAAAATCTTCAGCTGATTTTAATCCTCTTCCACCGGAAACAATTATATCAGCTTCAGCAACATCAAGTTTACCTTCAGCTTTTTTGAATTCAGTAACAATTGTTCTAGTATCAGGATTTTCAACTTCTTTAGTTGTAAGATTAAATTCTACTTTTTCTTCTACTGGTTTAAATACATTAGGTCTTATTGTGAACAACTGGATATTACTA
>PFGS01000054.1:0-3195 GCA_002783525.1 Ignavibacteriales bacterium CG12_big_fil_rev_8_21_14_0_65_30_8
TTTTGTGTTTGTCTGGTTCTTTGTTCAATGTTCGATGTTCTAGGGCTAATATAATTTATTTTTAATTATTATTTTTATTCTTTTTAATTGTATGTTTGAACTTCAGTACTGCAAAATTTATTTCAATTGAAGTTTCACTCTCAGATCTTTGTAAATCATCTTCAAATAATTCAGTTATAATTTCTCCACTTTTTTGCATTAGTCTATTTTTCTCTTTCTCATCCTTTAAAATAGATATATCTGTAATAGTTCTTGATAATTCCCTTATTTTTGCAAATGTTTCTATAATTGAAATTGTAGTTTGTGTCGCTTGTTTACTTTTAAGAATCGTAGCTAACATATACAAACCTTTTTCAGTAAAAGCTTTGGGTGTTTTTACTTTTCCACCTTTCTCTGAAGTCGAAAATTTCGACTTCAATAAGCCCCATTCATTTTTACTCAGCTTAAAAATATATCCAGTAGGGAATTTATCAGGATTATTTTTTACTGCTTCATTTATTCTTTTAGTTTCTACTCCGTAAAGTTTAGCTGCATCACTATCAAGTATTATTTTTTCTCCTCTTAAATCAAGAATTTTACTTTCAACATTTTTAATATTCAGCATACCTTTAATGTTTTAAGTTTTAAATAATATTTTTATTTCTATTTGTATATAACTTAGAAGTCAGTAGTTAGAATTTAGTAGTTAGTAAAATAGTTCATTTTTCTTTGCGAACTTTGTTTCAGGTTCAAAGTTCAATGTTCGATGTTTTAGGTTCTAAGTTCGATGTTTTAGGTTCAATGTTCGATGTTTTAGGTTCTAGGTTTTTAGGCTTACATTTTTATTTATCATTTACCACTACTTCTTTTTTCCAAACTTCTTCAAGTTTAAATTCAGCAAGCAGCCTATTCAAAAAAACAAAATCAATCATTTCTTTTGAATTATTTATAATTGCTTTTATATCATTTATATGTTTTTGTGAATGCCCTTCTTTAAAGAATTCTAATTTTTTTATGATAACATATTCGGGAGGAGCAATCATAATTTTACTCCCCGCAAACGAAATTTCTTTTGACTTTTCAATCGCCCAATTCTGTAATTCATTTTCTCCGGCAAAATAAATATCCGCTTTAAATCCCGTTTCTTGATGGATAATATTACAATGCCCCCTCATCTCTCTCTTGATTTCTTTTTTAATAATTTCAACAGGAGAAACATAGAATTTGTTGGTTGGAAATGATTTGATGAATTTTTCTATTTTTATTTCAGGCAATATCAATACTATATCTATATCGTGTGTTACTCTTGGTTCACCATAGATTATCGATGCTACTGAACCGGTAACAGCGTACGCAATATTAAGTTTGTTAAATCTTTCAGTAAATATTTTAAATAAATTAACTTCTTGCATACATAAAAATGTTTCTTACTTCTTCTTTTATTCTTAGGTTATTCCATTCTGGGTGAAAAGCTTTTATGGATGCTTCTTTTAATTCTTTTGCAGAATAATATAGTTGTAATGAAAGTAATAATTTCTTTTCGGGTGTCATACCTTTGAATCTGTTTTGAATATTTTGTTCGTTGTTCATTGTTCGTTGTGCTGTGTTCGTGGTTCGTTGTTCTTTGTTCGTTGTTCTTAGTGCTTTGTTCTTAGTTGGATATAGGACTATTTTTTAGATATTTAATAAAACCACCTATCAACTTTTTAATTTTTTCAGCTAGTAAATAGTTAAATTCAAATTCCTTATCGGTAATATAGTCTTGATCAAGTGCTACGTATAATAATGATTCAACTTCAGAAGCTGAACTATAAGAATAATTAAGAAAATTTATAAAATATTTATTGGAACCTCTATCAAATCCTTCAGCCCTATGTAATATTTTCATCAAGATAATTTTTAATTCTGTTCTTAATATATCTTTTACCATAGGTGGTTTTTAAATACTTTTCTCTCCTAATGGCATCTTTAATATTTTTACTACCTTCAAAATATATTAATTCAAATGGTCTTCTATTTTTAGTAGATTTAGAAAGACCATCATTATGTTCTTGAATTCGTTTTTTCAAATTTGTTGTGTACCCAGTATAAAAATTATTATCGACTAGGCTCTTAAGTATATATACGTAATAATAATTCATTATATGTTGTATTATTACATAGGGTTTGTCATTATCGAAACTGAAGCTCGTTGTATTTGATCTCTCAATCCAAAATCTTTAGAAAAATTTTGAGCTTTTGTTAGTTTATAGATATTTAATGTCAGCTGCCTCGCTTCTTTCCAGGCTTCAATATCTTCAAATCTTGTTATTTTCAAAAATTTCCCATTGTATTATTAACTACGAACTACGAACCAAGAACCAAGGACTTTGAACATAAAACCTTGCAACATTATAATCTATTTCCCAATCTGTTGAATAGTAAGCACAAGTACCGCAGCAGAAGTAATTACAGAAACTACATCTCTAATAACAGGCCAGGCATTTGTTTTTGGTTCAATGGATGTTGGTACAATTATAAAAGACCCTGATAATATCTCAGATGTGTAACCATAACTTTGACCTGTGTCCCACTTTTGTCCGTTAGGTAAGATAACAATATCTTTTCCGTCAGCGGCATTTTCTGTATAACCACCAGCTTGATTTATATAATAATCCAGATCAGCACCTTCCTGAAAAAGGACAGTACTCGGCAGACCAACAGCACCAGTAACAACCACAGTTCTGGGATCCTTGGAAACCATTATTTCATCACCGGGCTCTAAAACAAAGTTTGATGTTGAGTTTTTATCCATTTCTATTTCATACCAATTAACAGGTATTCTGCCTGAAAAGTTCTTAACAATTGTTGTATCGTATAATGTTTCACCAACCAACTTAGCTTTTATGCTATCAGGTAAATCTAAATTTTGTTGTTGTCTGTTTAAAATTGGATTATCCCTCTTAACATAAATACCGTCAAAATATGCAGTGTTCTTAAAACCTCCTGCTCTCTCTATAAAATCAGCCACCTTTTCATTTTCATTTAAGATAGTGTAAGTACCGGGGTATTTTACTTCTCCTTTTATCGTTACATAATTTACTGTATCTATATTTGGATTTTTTCTAATAAACACCTGATCGTAATCCATCAATTTAAAATCATTTTCTTCCGATGTATTCCAGTAATCTTTTTTAATATGAATCGTAAATTTTTTGCTGAATATATTCGGGTTTA
>PFGS01000054.1:3223-3724 GCA_002783525.1 Ignavibacteriales bacterium CG12_big_fil_rev_8_21_14_0_65_30_8
GTTGAAGGAAGCAATATCTGTCAGTCCTCCGGCTAAAACAATTAGTTTGGTCAGAGTCATATTCTCTTGTCTGATGAAAGTGCCCGGCTCTTTAACTTGACCATTTATTACAACTTTTCTTTCAGGGAAAAAAGTTTTATGCGAATAGATTACAACCGCGTCACGATTTTCCAAAAGTAAATTATTATTAGGATCGCCGCTCAAAGCACTTTCAAGATTAAAAGAAATTATTTTTTGTTTTTCATTTGGAAGAACTCTTGTTAAAATTGCTTTATCTAAAAATACATCGGGATAAACGCTGTCAGCCGCAACAACCAAATCTTTTATTGTCATCCCATCTTTTAATTCATACACACCGGGTTTTTTAACATCGCCGGTTATTGTTACTTTATTTTCATATCTGTTGTTTACACTTTTGATACTTACAACATCACCACCGACAAGTTGAAATTTACTTTCTTTTAATTCATCAATGGATGCAAATTTTAAGTCCAAGTTTAA
>PFGS01000033.1:0-3693 GCA_002783525.1 Ignavibacteriales bacterium CG12_big_fil_rev_8_21_14_0_65_30_8
AAAGTCAAAAGATTTCACAGTTTTATTAAAATTTGTTTGGTTATTTATATTATGATTGTACTTGTTGGCTCTAAAAACCCTGTAAAAATAGAAGCTGTAAACGAGGCGTTTAAAAAATATTTTAATAATATTGAAACAATAGGATTTGAAGTTGATTCAAAAGTACCTAAGCAACCCTTTAATGATGAAACTTTTTTTGGTGCAGAAAACAGAACTTTTGAATTACAAAAAATTAATGAACAACAAAATTTAGATGCTGATTATTTTGTTGGAATAGAAGGCGGAATATCAAATAACTTTAACAGATGGTTTGCATATGGAGTTGTTTGCATTATGAATTTAGATGGGAAAAAAGGATTTGGAACTTCTGCCCATTTTGAACTACCCGAAAAAGTAATTAAAGAAATCAAAGAAGGAAAAGAGTTAGGATTGGTAATGGATGAAATTCAAAATATTCAGAACACTAAACAAAAAAAAGGAGCTATTGGTTATTTTACAAACGGAAAAATGACAAGAAAGGATCTTTATATTCCGGGAATTATAACGGCACTTATTCCGTTTCTTCACAAAGAACATTATAAATAAAATTTATACATGGTGATAAAATGAAAAAATTATTAATAGTATTAATAATATTAACAGCATCTCAATTTATTCTATCTCAAAAAAACATACCTCAGCCAACAAAAGCTTCAGAAAGATTTGAAGCTTTTAAACAAAGACAATTACTTCAAAAAAATTCTTTACTAAAAAATGTTAAACTAAGATCTGTAGGTCCCACAATTATGAGTGGCAGAGTTGTTGATATTGATGTATGCCCAACTGATCCTACAAAATTTTATGTTGCTTATGCATCCGGCGGGCTTTGGTTTACTAAAGATAACGGAATTTCATTTAATCCAATGTTTGACAACGAAGCTTCTATGACGATCGGTGATATTGCTGTTGATTGGAATCACGGAGAAGTAATTTGGGTTGGCACCGGTGAAAATAATTCCAGCCGTTCTTCCTATTCCGGCACAGGAATTTATAAAAGCTTGGATAAAGGAAAAACCTGGCAACATATAGGCCTCGAAGAATCTCATCACATTGGAAGAATAATTTTAAGCCCAAATAATCCTGATGTAATTTGGGTAGCTGCTTTAGGTCATCTTTATTCTTCAAATAAAGAAAGAGGTATTTACAAATCAACTGATGGCGGCAAAACCTGGAAAAAAACTTTATTTGTTGATGATAATACCGGCGCAATTGATCTGGCTATTGATCCGAGTAATTCCAATAATTTATATGCTGCAATGTGGTACAGAACAAGACGAGCTTGGAATTTTGTAGAATCGGGTAAAACTTCAGGAATTTACAAAAGTACAGATGGGGGAGAAACCTGGAATTTAATTTCAAATAAACAAAGCGGATTTCCAACAGGAGATGGAGTTGGCAGAATTGGCTTGGCAGTTTATGATAAAAACCCCAAAACCATTTACGCTTTAATTGATAATCAGGCTCACAGAACAAAGAAAGAAGAAAAAGAAGTTCCGGTAATAACAAAAGATATTTTTAACAAAATAACAACTGAAGATTTTTTAAAATTAAATGAAGAAGATATCAATGATTTTTTAGATTATAATGGATTCCCACAAAAATATAATGCTGAAAACATTTTTAAAATGGTAAGAGAAGGAAAGATTAAACCAAAAGATCTCGTTGATTATTTATCAGATGCAAATGAAGATCTGTTTGATACGCCTGTAATTGGCGCAGAAGTTTATCGATCAGATGATGGAGGAAAAACATGGGTTAAAACAAATAAAGATTATATAGATAATATGTATTACACATACGGCTATTATTTTGGAGAAATTAGAGTAAATTCCAATAACGATAAAAACATTTATATTTTAGGAGTACCAGCTCTTATATCTAAAGATGGAGGACAAACTTTTTCAACAATTGATGGAGAAAATGTTCACGGTGACTATCACGCTTTATGGTTGGATCCAAATAAAGAAGGCCATTTAATTATTGGTAATGACGGTGGTATAAATATTACTTATGATGATGGAGAACATTGGTTCAAAGCAAACACTCCGGCTGTAGGACAATTCTACTCTGTAGCTGTGGATAATGATAAACCTTACAATGTTTACGGAGGTCTACAGGATAATGGCGTCTGGTATGGACCCAGTACAAATACACCTAATTATAGATGGTATTCATCAGGACAATACCCATTTAAATTTATTCTGGGCGGAGATGGTATGCAGGTGAATGTTGATACGACTGATAATAAAACTGTTTATACAGGTTTTCAATTTGGATACTATTATAGGGTAAATAAACTTACTGGAAAAACTGATCCAATTAAACCTATGCTGGAGCTGGGAGAAAAAGCTTTAAGATTTAATTGGCAGACACCAATACATTTATCAGGCCATAATCTTGATATATTTTATATAGGATCCAACAAATTGCATCGCTCACTAAATAAAGGAGATGATTATCAAACTATCTCGCCGGATTTAACTAAGGGAGGAAAAAAAGGTGATGTACCATTTGGAACATTAACAACAATTGATGAATCTTCACTACAATTTGGTTTACTATATACAGGCAGTGATGATGGACTGGTATATCTGAGTAAAGACGGTGGGGTGAGTTGGAATAATATTTCAAAAGGATTACCGGAAAATTTATATGTAAGCCGTGTAATTGCTTCAAGCCATAATACCCAGAGAGTTTATGTTTCATTAAATGGATACAGATGGGATGATTTTAATTCCTATCTTTTTTCTTCGGATAATTACGGAAAAACTTGGAAAAGAATAGGGCTTAATTTACCTGCAGAACCAATTAACGTTGTAAAGGAAGATCCCTATAATGAAAATATTTTTTATGTAGGTACTGACCATGGTTTGTATGTTTCATTGGATAAGGGAAATTCATTTATGGGCTTATCCAATGGAATGCCTGATGTTCCTGTCCACGATCTTGTTATTCAAAAAAGAGATAAGGATTTGGTTGTTGGTACACATGGTAGATCTATCTACATTGCTGATTTAGATCAAATAGAAGAATTAGATAACACTGTTTTAAATTCAGTTGTTCATTTATTTGCTGTTGATAACAATAGATTTAGTGAAAGATGGGGAAACAAATACTATGCTTGGGGAAAAATTAATCAACCAAGTATGCAGATTTCGTATTATGCAAAAAACACAGGTGTTGCAGAAATAACAATTAAAACAAATAAAGATATAGTTTTAACTGAAATAAAAGATACTTGTAATAGCGGATTAAATTATTTCAATTATAATCTTGTTGTTGATAAAGAAAATGTTGATGAATACAGAGAATCGCTAAACACAAAAACAAAAACTGTGGAATTTAAGAAAACTGATAATGGGATTACTTATCTGCATCCCGGAAAGTTTATCGTTGAAATTAAATTAAATGATGTAATTTCATCACAAGAATTTAAATTACTTAAACCAAAGAAAAGTAGAAAAAGATAATTTTTTATTGCCTGTAGTAAATAATTAATAAATGTAAAAAATGAAAAAATATTTTATTTATCACTTTGTCTGTAGGCTTTCATTCCGCCTTCAACATTAGTTATTTTAAATCCTTTTTTGAACAATATTCCAGAAGCTATTCCAGACCTATAACCAGATCTGCAAATAATTGTAATTTTTTTGT
>PFGS01000033.1:3717-4545 GCA_002783525.1 Ignavibacteriales bacterium CG12_big_fil_rev_8_21_14_0_65_30_8
TTTTTTGTCTTTATATTTATCTAATTCAGTAATTCTGTCTTCCAGATTTTGTAAAGGAATATTAATAACTCCATCAATATGTCCCAATGGACCAGCCAATTCTTCAGGAGTCCTGACATCTAAAATTATCATATTCGGATTTTCTTTTATCTCTTTTTTTAATTGATCCACATTAATAGAATTATAAGTTGAGTCTTCTGATGAGTAACCATTTGCTGCTAAAGAAAACAGAAATAATAAAATAATAATAGAATTTAATTTTTTCATTTAAAATCCTTTAAAATTAATGTTTGAAAAATCATCTATCTGAAAGATTTAGAAGATCCATCAATCTATCATGAGATTCTTTTGGTAATTCCAGATTATATTTTTTATAAAACTCAACAGTCTTTTCAACTGATGTAAAATAATTTTGGCAATTTTGGCAGGATTTTAAATGTTCCTTAATTGCAATACATCTGGGTGAATCAAGTTCTTCGCCTAAACTTTCGCATATATGTTCCGATACTTCTTTACAAGTTACATCTTTTTGATTCATTTTTTAAAAGCCTTATTTATATCATCTCTTAAAAAAGCTCTTGCTCTGTGCAAGCGTGATTTAACTGCAGGCACGGTTAAATTTGTAATATTACCTGTCTCTTCTGTAGAAAATCCATTTACATCTCTTAAAACAAAAACTATTCTATAGTCAGGCGATAATTTACTTATAGCATTATCTAATATATTTTTTAATTCTTGATTTTCAACCTCAAAATTTGGTACCGATGACCAATCTTCAGCAGTGTAACTTTTTTCATTAGATTGCTCTTCATCAAATGACAAGAATTT
>PFGS01000062.1 GCA_002783525.1 Ignavibacteriales bacterium CG12_big_fil_rev_8_21_14_0_65_30_8
GACCACACAGGTCCGCTTTTTTCTTCAGCATCTTCATACATAGATCTGAATTTAAATATTTTAAATATTTTTCCGTCTGTACCGCATCTTGTTTGTCTAAAAAATACAGGTCCTTTACTATCTAATTTAATTGCAATTCCGGAAATTACACACACAGGCAGCGATATAATTAAAGTTAAAACTGATACAAAAATATCCATCAATCTTTTTACTTTCTTTTCCCATTCGGGCATTATCTCAGGCATCAGATCTATTAAAGGTATTCCGTAAAGCTGAGATGTTCTTGCCTGCCCGGATAAAATTTCATAAAGATCGGGGACAATTTTTAGCCCAACTTTTGTAGTAGAACATTTACCCAAAATATCAATTAATATATCATCATCTTTTTTATCTAAAGCTATAATTATTTCTTCAATAGAATAGTTATCAATATAATTTAGTAAAGAACTTGTGTTACCAATAACTTTTACTCCATTATATTCATTGCCAATATTTTTATCTTCAACTGCAATAAAGCCTATAATATCAAATCCTAAAGCTCTGTGTCCGACAATTTGTTCCATCACTTCTTTGGCTTTAGAATTAAATCCAATTATTAATGAATTTTTTCTGCCAATTCCATTAATCAAAAGTCTTCTTTGAATAAATCTTACCATCAATCTTCCTGAACTTACAAAGGTTAAAAACATTCCCCAGTAAATTAATATAAGTATCCTTGAACCTGAGCTTACTCCGTGCATTGAATCATCAATATATATAGCAAAGAAAAGAATGAATATTCCAATAAAGGAAGATTTAAAAAGAGTTGATAATTCATCAAACCGGGATGCGGCAAACCAGGTTTTATACATACCGACAAAAAGGAAAATAAAAAACCAGTAAAGATAAAGTATGTAAGATGTTAATAAAAACTCAGGACGAATTGTAAATGTAAATAAACCGGACTCTACTCTGAAAACAAAATACAAATATCCTGCAGTATAGATTGTAATAAAATCTACAGCAAGGATAATTATTTTTTCGAGTTTTTTATTCATTAAACATTTTTTTAATAATTATAAAACTTTTTAAACCAATTAATAAATTTGGGAATACCAATATCAATTGTAGTTTCGGGTTTATAATTAAAAGCATTTTCAGATTCACTTATATCAGCCCATGTTTTGACTACATCTCCAGGTTGTATTGGTAAGAAATTTATATTTGCTTTAATCCCAATTGCTTTTTCTATTTCCCTGATAAAATCAAGAAGTTTAACAGGTTTATTATTTCCTAAATTATACAACTTATATGGTGCAATAGAAGTAGATAAAGACTCTGCTGATTTGCTCGTCCACTGGTAATTCTTTTTTGGATAGATGTCTTTTACATGCATAATGCCTTTTACAACGTCTTCCACATAAGTAAAATCTCTTTCCATCTCACCATTATTAAATACATTTAGAGCTTTACCTTCATATATTGACTTAGCAAAAATAAAATAAGACATATCCGGTCTTCCCCATTCACCATAAACCGTAAAAAAACGAAGACCAGTAACTGGAAGATTAAACAAGTAACTGTAAGAATGAGCCATTAATTCATTTGCTTTTTTAGTTGCAGCATATAAACTAATAGGGTGATCTACATTAGCATTAATTGAATAAGGCATCGTTTCGTTTAATCCATAAACTGAAGAGCTACTTGCAAACACAAGATGTTCTATTTTATAATTTCTACAATTTTCTAATATATTTAAAAAACCTGAGACATTACTTTCAGTATATGCATAAGGATTTACTAAAGAAAACCTTACCCCTGTTTGTGCGGCAAGATTTATCACTATTTTAATATTATTTTTAGAAAACAATTTTGCAATATTTTCTTTATCAATTAAATCAATTTTAATAAACTTAAAATGATCAAATATTTCACTATTTATAGATTGATTATAATTGATCTTTTTCGAATAAATTCCCAATTCCTTTAATCTACCAATCTTTAAATCTACATCGTAATAATCATTAATGTTATCTATACCAATTACATTATTCTGTTTTAACAATAATAACTTCACAAGATGAAAACCAATAAATCCTGCTGCGCCTGTTACTAATATTTTTTTATTCATTTTAACAATAATAATTCTTTATTAAATAATTATTAATGATTTTTTAATAATTCTTGATAAAGTTTATGATTCTTCTCTACCATTGTGCCAATTGAAAAATCATCTTTTATGTTATTTTTAGCATAAATGCTAAAATCTTTAGCTTTATTAATATTTGATACCAAATCAATTATTTTATTAGTTAACATTTCAATATTCAGAGGTTTAATCAAATAACCGTTTTTGCCATCTTCTATAACTTCGTGTGCCCCATCAAGATCAAATGAAATTATAGGTTTTCCCATTAACTGGGCTTGTGTAAATACTCTAGGTAAACCTTCTAATAAAGCTGTATGTACAACAATATTAATTAAAGAAATTACAGCAGGCATTTCATTTGTTGGAATTAAACCTGTAAATATTATTTTATCATTTAATTTTTTATTATCTATAAACTTTAATAGTTTCGTTTTATTTTCACCATCTCCAACTAATAAAAGTTTAACATTGGGTATTTGCTTTGATATCTTTTCAAATGCCTGAAGTAAATAGATATGTCCTTTTATTACCGATAATCGCGCAATTTTTCCTAAGACAATATCATTATCAGTTATGCCAAATCTATTTTTTAATTTATAATTATTAGTAGAATTAAATTTCTCAAATTTTCCTACATCAAATCCACTTCTAATTACAATAAATTTTTCTTTGGGGGCTATTTTGTCTTTTACCATTTCATCAACAATAGTATATGTTACTGATACAATTTTATCACATAACAAAGCTGCAGTTTTTTCTATTATCTTATAGAATTTTCTTACAAACCAATTTTGAAATCGATGATAAGGATTAGCATGATTATGATGAATTATAATAGAAGTTTTTGCAATCCAAGCTGCAACTCGACCAACCACACCAGCTTTCGAACTGTGAGTATGAACAATATCATATTTGTTTTTTTTTATAAAAAGATATAATTGAAAAATTACTAGTATATCGCTAAACAGCGATATTTTTCTTTTTAGATGTTTAAAAGTAAATACCGGTATATTTAATTTTTTACAAACATCATACATACTCCCTTCAGAGGAAATATTAGGACCAGTAATAATATCAACATCATACCCCTTCTTAATTAATCCATCTACTGTATAAATAGTATTCTCAGTTGCTCCCCCTATACTGAATAGTGTGATAATATGTAAAATTTTTTTTTTTGTATTACTATTATTCAATCTTAGACCTGTAAAATTTCATTAAAATAATTAGTTAATTTAACAACATTTCTTTGTAAAGAATATTTTTCTTCTACAAATTTTCTTCCATTTTCACCCATATTTAAAGCTAATTCTTTATCATTTTTTAGCATTCTAAGATATTTTATCCATTCATCAGAACTATTTGCTTGAAAACCATTAAGCCCATTTAAGATTATATCCCTGTTAACACCTACAGGTGAGCCTATTACAGGTACTTTGCAAGATAAATATTGAATTAATTTAAAACCACATTTTCCTCTTTCCCAGGGATTGTCAGGCAATGGCATTATACCCACATCAAATTTGGATATTT
>PFGS01000052.1:0-3476 GCA_002783525.1 Ignavibacteriales bacterium CG12_big_fil_rev_8_21_14_0_65_30_8
TTTCATCAATCCCTTTATTTTCAGAAGCAATAGAACTTACAATTTTTGGCATATAGGTATTTTCATCATGATATCTAAGAGTTAATATTGTCTTTAGAGCAGAAATTGCTCTGCTGGCACCGGGTCTGTCGGCTTTATTCATCACAAAAAAATTTGCAATTTCCATTAGTCCTGCTTTCATTGCCTGCACAGCATCACCTGATTCCGGAACCAACACTACAATTGTTGTATCAGATGCCTGTGCAATATCTAATTCTGATTGTCCAACTCCAACGGTTTCTAATAAAATAAAATCATAACCTGCTGAGTCCATTACATCAGCAACATCATTTGCTTTTTTACTAAGCCCCCCTAAACTTCCTCTTGTTGCCATACTTCTAATAAATACACTGGGATTATTACCGATATCATTCATTCTTACTCTGTCACCCAATAATGCACCGCCGGTAAAAGGACTAGTAGGATCAACAGCAATTATACCTACTTTTTTATTTTGCTCAAGTAAAATTTTAGTTAATTGATTTGTAATTGTGCTTTTACCTGCGCCAGGAGGTCCGGTAATTCCTACTCTGTAAGCTTTACCTACTTTAGAATGGATTCTTTTCAATATATCAATAGATTCCTGGTCTCCTTTTTCAACTATTGATATAGTTCTTGCCAATGTTCTTCTATCATTATTAAAAAGATTTTCAAAATTCATATTATTATATAATAAGGGAAATATATATCTATTATTAATCTATTTTATCAATTTCATTTCGAAAAAATTTACAGTTTCTTTTAATCCGTCTTCTAATTTTGTAGAAGGCTTCCAGTTATATCTTTTATAAAATTTTTCAGAAGTAATTACACTTCTAAGTTGCTCACCTGGAGCAGGTGGACCATGTTTTTCAACTTGGCCATTATTAATAATTTTATTTAGTATATTAAAAATTTCATTTACATTAGTTTCAATTCCAGTACCAACATTTAGAATATCTGATTTTTCATCAGTCAAAACTTTTACATTTGCATTTACAACATCTTTTACAAAAACATAGTCTCTTGTTTGTTTACCGTCACCATTTATTATAGGCTGCTCACCGGCAAGTAATTTGCTTGTAAATATTGCAACTACACCTGCTTCACCAAAAGGATTTTGTCTTGGCCCATAAATATTTGCATATCTAAGTATTGAATAATTAAGTCCGTATTGTTGATTATAAAAGAACAAATATTTTTCAACTGCTAATTTTGATATACCGTAAGGTGAAAGCGGGGAAGTAGGATGTTTTTCATCAGCAGGGAAATATTCTTGTTCACCGTAAACTGCTCCGCCTGTTGAAGAAAAAATAAATTTCTTAACTCCGGTTTTTACTGAATTTTGGAGAAGGTTTATTGTACCAATAATATTAGTATTAGCATCAAATGAAGGGTCTGCAACACTTTTTCTTACATCCATTTGTGCTGCTTGATGATTAACTACATCAAATTTTTGTTCTTCAAATAATTTTGATAATAATTTATCACAAATATCGGCCTTAATAAATGCTGCTTTTGGATTTAAATTATATTCAAACCCGGTTAACAGGTTATCTAAAATAAAAACTTCGTGTCCTAAGTTTATATATTCATCAGCAATGTGTGAAGCAATAAATCCTGCTCCGCCAGTAATTAGAATTTTCATAAATAATTATATCCCGTAAAGATTATTGTCATAAATGTAATTTTGTACTTTTTCAGGCACTAAAAAATTTATTGATTGTTTGTTTTTTATTCTATTTCGAATATTTGTTGCACTAATTTCAATATTTGGAGAGTCTAAATATACAACAGATTTTTCATATATGTTTTCTTGATGATTTTCTCTGCGGTCTCTTTTTAAAACAATAACTTTCGCTAATTCAATAATTTTATTTGGGTCTTTCCACGAATTAAAAGTATTAAAATTATCCTCTCCTATTATTAATTCTAAGTTTTCATATTTCTTCTTAAAATGAATAAGCGTGTCCACAGTATAAGAGATATCATCTTGTTTAATTTCAAAATCAGAGCATACAAAATATGGGATTTCACTTATTGATAACTTTATCATTTCAATTCTATTATTGCTGTTAGCTGAAATGATATCTTTTTTGTGCGGGGATTTATTACAAGGGACAAAAATTATTTTTTCAAGTTCTCTGGTTTCAAAAACATACTGTGCACAAATTAAATGGCCTAAATGGATTGGATCAAAAGTTCCCCCAAAAATTCCAATCCCTTTCATTGTAAAAGGTCCTTATATTCTATAAAAAGGTTAGTAAATGATTCATGGATTCCACCTGTACAAAAGTTTTCGCTTTTCTTATCTGAAAGAACTGAATATAATTCTTTAAAATCTTTAAGCGATTCGATTTTAAGAAAATTGTTTAAGACAAAAAAATGCACTGTTTTTCTTTTTATTTTACCTAATAATTTGTCATAATTATTATTACAAGCTACTATATGATTTAACAATATATTATCTAAAAAATTTGTTCCGATAAAACAGATCCTGTTATCTTTAGTTTTGCCAATTACAATTGCCTTACCATCATAATGCAATAGATCATTTATTTTTTTAATGTCTTGCTGTGAAAAACCAATTACATTTGAGTGAATAAATATATATTTCTCATTTTCTTCCGGCTGCATTTCAATTATTTTTTCAAAAGCACTTTTTTCATTATTGCAATAGATAAAAGCATAATTATTGTCTTTAATTGTATCGTTTTCCTTGGGTGACAGAATATATTTTTTTACGTGTTCAACAAAATGAACTTGTTCGATTGCATTATTTAATAAATTAAAATTAAGTAATTCTCTATGTTCTTCATTCAACTTTGAAAGATTATGTTTTTTACTGCATTGATCGTAATCAGAAATAAGGAAATATATACTGGTATTATTGTTCATATATTTTTCTCTTCTAATAATTTTTTTATGAAATTTCTATAATGTTCTACTTCTTTTTCATAGTAGAATTTACTCCTTCCAACAGAATTTTTAAATTGAAGTTTTCTAAAAGCTAAAGTAGTTGCTGCTCTTGTATATGATTTTCTAATTTCTTCATTGATCCATCCTTTTCTTGTTCTGTTTACAGAATTTAGAATACTTAGATGAGATTCAGGTATTATTCCTAAATTAAATTCACCTTTCAATTCTGTATAGATTATTTTCTTTTCTTTGGATAATGAAATTGAGAATATGACAATAAATATAGTTACTGAAAAAATCAAAAATAAAAATCCGAGTAAAGCAGTAGATTCAAAACTTACAGTAATATTCCAAGCAAAGTGAATAAAAATTGCATTACAAAGACCTATTACAGTATAAAATATTTTACTTCTTGTAGGTCTAAATTTAGAATAACCCAGCATTGCTCCAAAAGTTGCCGTTGCTACTCCATGCATTACTGCAGAGAAAAGAGTTCTTATTACTACAATTGTTAACCACTGACTTAAAGTATCAGAATA
>PFGS01000052.1:3530-7064 GCA_002783525.1 Ignavibacteriales bacterium CG12_big_fil_rev_8_21_14_0_65_30_8
TTCTTCAACAAGCGGTGCAGCTATAAAGGTTTGTGAATAATCTAATGTCTGGGGATTTTGAACAAAGATGCCAATGAATTTAAGCAGATAATTGGAGCCTATATATGATAAAAAAATTGCACCAACAGCACCCCAGAAATAATTTAAAAGAACAAGACTTATTGGTTCTCTGTCATATCTGTCAAATTGCCAAATCAGCAATAAATAAATTAACATTGGAACAATGGCAACTATAGCAGAAATAAATATCATAGAATTATATCCATAAGAAAAAAGTCTATTTCAATTATATTTTATTTGAATTTTACAAAGTTCAATATATTAAAAATTAAGTAATTACGAAGACTTTTTGAAAGGATTTTCATTAAAATTAAAGATTTGAAATTAGATTAAAAATACCCATAATTGCTTATTTTTGCTGTTTTTTATTTAATTCAAATTTGATTATAAACCTTTCTATATTTATATTTTGACTTCTTTTTGCTTAATTTCTGATTAAAATTATGATAATAAAAATTTCTAATTTAAGTAATGGAGAATATTATTATACTTTTGATAAAAAGGCAGAAGATATTAACTTATTAGATCCTTTTGTTGGGAATATTTTGGTTGAAGCAAAGCTTCAAAAATCACAAAGACAAATTATTCTAAATGCTGATATTAAAGCAAATGTTAATTTTGAATGTGACAGATGCAGCGAAAATTTTGAACAAGAACTGACTAATGATTATAAGATAGTCTATTATTTTAGCTCTGAAATTAAAGATGAAGATCAAATTGATATAAAATATATATCAATTAATACAGATAAAATTGATTTAACAAATGACGTAAGAGATTATATTCAACTTGCTATCCCAATGAAAAAATTATGTAAAGAAGATTGCAAAGGATTATGTGTAACTTGTGGTAAAAACTTAAATAATGAAGATTGTAAATGCATAAAGGAAAAAGTTGATCCCAGATGGTTACCTTTAGAGAAATTAAAAAAAAATATTAATTAAAAACCGGAAAATAAATGGCACATCCAAAACGGAAAATATCTAAAAGCAGAAGAGATAAACGCAGAACACATTATAAAGCTAGTGCTCCAACATTAAGTACTTGTTCAAATTGTGGTGAAATGAAAATGGCACACCGCGCTTGTCCTTCTTGTGGTTATTATAACGACCGCTCAATGTTTATACCTAAAGCCGATTAAAAATTTATAAATGGATAAAATCCTTAAGAACCATTCTAAATGCAGAATTGTTGTTGATGCTATGGGGGGAGATTTTGCTCCTCATAATGCTGTGCTGGGTTCTTTGGATGCATTTAACGAAACAGATATTGATTTATTTCTAATTGGTGATAGAGAACAAATATTAGAAGTAATTAATACAAATAATAAAAATTTTGATCCCACAAAAATTATTCATACTACTGAAATAATTTCTATGTCTGAACATCCGACCGAAGCATTTAAAAAGAAAAAAGATTCTTCAATTGTAAAAGGTGCAAGTTTAATAAAAGATAAAAAAGCAGATGCATTAGTCAGTGCCGGTAATACCGGTGCAATGAGTGTAGCTTCAATTTTAGGTATTGGAAGAATTCAAGGAATATCCCGTCCAACTCTTACAGCACCTCTTCCAAATGAAAAAGACTCATACACTTTTTTATCTGATGTTGGAGCTTTTGTTGATTCTAAACCACAACATTTATTAGATTATGCACACTTAAGTAAAGTTTACATAGAAGAAGTTGTAGGAATTAAAAATCCCAAAGTGGGTTTATTAAATATTGGTGAAGAAAAAGACAAAGGGAAGACATTAACTTTTGAAACATCAAAATTGATGGAAAATTCTAATTTAAATTACGTTGGAAATGTTGAAGGTAAAGATATTTTAAAAGGTAGTGTTGATCTAGTTATTTGCGATGGCTTTATAGGAAATATAATTCTCAAGTTTACCGAAAGTATAATTCCTTTCCTTAAATCATCTTTTAAAAATTATTCGGAAAAAGGATTTATCAATAAACTTAAAATTGCTCCATTAAAATTACCTTCTTTTAAAAGTGCTTTTAAAGAATCTTTAGATAAAGCTAATCCTGATAAAGTTGGAGGCTTACCATTACTTGGTGTTGATGGCATAAGTATTATAGGACATGGTTCAAGTTCTGTGTTAGCTATAAAAAATATGGTTTTACAAGCTAATAAAATGCATCAAAATAATTTAATTCAAAAAATGAAAGATTCGATTTCAAAATTATCAAATATAAATTAAATACAGGTTGTTAATGTCAGAAAAAAAGATAAGTGCAGTAATTACAGGGGTTGGGATGTATGTTCCCGATAAAATTTTGGATAATGCTTATTTTGAATCAATTGTTGATACAAATGATGAATGGATCAAAACCAGAACAGGTATTTCTGAAAGAAGAATGCTGGAAAATGGTGCAACAAGTGACCTTGCAGCAAGAGCAGCAGAAGATCTTTTAAAATCTAAAAATATGTCTGCTGATGAAATAGAAGTAATAATTGTTGCAACCGTTACACCCGATATGTTTTTCCCGGCAACTGCTTGTTTGGTACAAGAAAAAATTGGCGCAAATAATGCTTGGGGATTTGATCTTTCTGCAGCTTGTTCAGGGTTTTTATTTGCATATCAAACAGGTTGTTCATTAGTTGAATCCGGTAAATATAAAAAAGTACTGGTTATTGGTGCAGATAAAATGTCTTCTATTACTGATTATACCGATAGAAATAATTGCATACTTTTTGGTGATGCCGGAGCCGCAATTTTATTAGAACCTTCAACTGATACTTCAATCGGGTATCAAGATTCATTATTAAGAATTGATGGAAGCGGAAAAGAAAGCCTAAATATGAAAGGAGGTGGAAGTCTAAACCCACCAACACACGAAACCGTAGATAAAGGGATGCATTATATTTTTCAAGACGGCAAAACAGTATTTAAATTTGCTGTAAAAGGTATGGCAGAAGTTTCTCTTGGTATAATGAAAAAGAACGGATTGAAATCTGAAGATATTGCTTATCTTGTTCCTCATCAGGCTAATTTAAGAATTATAAATGCAACTGCTGAAAGAATGGGATTAGATAAAGAAAAAGTCATGATAAATATTGATAAATATGGAAATACAACAGCTGCAACAATTCCTCTTTGTTTAGTTGAATATTATAGAGCCGGTAAATTGAAAAAAGGGGATAATATAGTACTTTCAGCATTTGGTGCAGGTTATACTTGGGGTGCTTGTTATTTAGTTTGGGGTATATAGTAAAACAAATTAATTTTTAATTATGGCAAAACAAGGATTTTTATTCCCCGGTCAAGGGGCACAATATATTGGTATGGCAAAAGACCTCTATGAAAATTCAGTAGAGGTTAGAGAGATGATAAAAACTGCGGATGATGTTTTAAAGATCAATTTATCCGATATAATGTTTAATGGACCTGAAGAAAAATTAAAACAAACAGAATTTACTCAACCTGCAATATTTTTACACAGTGTTGTAATTAGCAGTCTTACAAGATTACT
>PFGS01000031.1 GCA_002783525.1 Ignavibacteriales bacterium CG12_big_fil_rev_8_21_14_0_65_30_8
CATTGTAAGAAATATTCATCTCTATAGATTACATTTGATAAAGTTGGAACAGAAGGAATTATTGTTTTGGCATAAATTGGTTTATCATTATATTCTGCAAATAATTCATAGGTATCATCACTTTTTATTCTAAACTTATATAGGGGTTTATAAATACTATTACTTGTGTAATGAATTGGAACTATTTGAGTGTTATTTATTTTAATATAAGCCTTAACTGATTTTAATTCAGCATCACTTATTGAATATGGAACATTAAGCGGAAGAGTTTTAGTAAATGATACTCCTTCAAAATATTCACCTGCAATTAATTCAGCTCTAACTACAACATTTTCTTTATATGAAGTATCAGGATTTATTACATCCACTTGATCACAGCCAATTATAACTATGCTAATAAAAGCTACAAAAAATATTTTTTTAATTGTTTTCATATTAAAAGTTTACACTAATTCCCACAGTTGGTAAAAATGGAAACAAAGTAATTTGTTTTAATTCAGGATTATTTAATACACTTGTATTAGAAGAACTATTTGTAGAAAAAACTGCAAAAGGATTTTTTCTGTTATAAACATTAAAAATTGATAAATATGCTTTAAAAGGAAGATCATTCCAATTAAATGAATAATTGAAACTTAAGTCTAATTTATGATATGCAGGTAATTTATAATTATCTCTTTGGTCATAATCAAAATTTAGATTATTAGAATTATTAATCCCTATATCTTGAAATCCGAACTGCCCTGTAGATGTTGTTATTCTTTGTCCGGTAGCATAGCTCCAGGTTGCACCAATATTAAATGAATTAGAGATTTTATAAGTTAAAACAATTGATACATCATTTCTTCTGTCGTATCTGGGATAAAAAACTTTACCGTTATTTATATAATCAAATTGTCTCTTTGTCCAAGAAAGCGTATAACCAATCCATCCACTAAATTTCCCCGTAGTTTTGTTCAAGAAAAATTCAACACCATAAGCTTCGCCTTCACCAACAGTAATTAAATTATTAACCGAACCAGTCAGGTAATTATAAGAAGGTGAATTTTGAAACTCATATAAATTTTTCATGTCCTTGTAATAACCTTCAATATTTAACAAGTAACTTTTCTTGTCAAATGAAGTCTCAATGCCAAAAACATATTGAGTTGATCTGCTTGGCAAAACTTCTTTTGTTGACGGATACCATAAATCTGTTGGAAGACTTATATCATTTCTGACAATCAGGTGTAAAAATTGGTGTGCAATTGCAAATGCACCTTTGAATGAAAAATTATCAGTTACAGAATATGAAAATGAAACACGCGGTTCTAATCTGAAATAATCTTTCGTTTTAAAATAATATAATCTGCCGCCAAAATTAGTTTTTAATTTTTCAGAGATTTTCCATTCGTCCTGCATAAATAAATTTGCTTCTGTGGACTGAACTTTAGAAGTACCGTTTGGATCGCTTTCTAGTAGAGGATCAAAAATATTGCTGTAAATTAATTCGTAATTATGTAAAGAAAGCTGGGCACCAAATTTGAATGTGTGATCTTCGTGCCAAAAAAGATCTAATCTCGAATTAAAAACAAAATCTTCTAATTTGGAGAAAGAGAAATAATCTTTATCAGTTGAATTAGTATTATTCCCTTGTAGCAAAGTTCTAAATTGATAATTAACATAACTTAGTGAATTGTTTATCAATAATGATTTTTTATTTACTTTTAACCAATCTAAGTTAATAGCACCATTCTGCCAGTCAATATTATAATTTAATTCTTTTGAATTGCTCGGATTATAAACATTATCTTTGCTGAACATTCCACTGATTGTAACAATATCATTTTCTGTAATATTATAAGTTATTTTAGAATTCAGATCCCAAAAATTATAATTAGGTATAGTACTGTTTTTATTAAATGCTTTTTGAAGAACATCATAATACATTTTTCTACCTGAAATAATATAAGTAGCTTTTGCGCCTAAAGCCCCTTCAAAAGTTGCATTTGAACTTATCATACCAAGACCTAATTTTACCTTGTTTCCTTCTTTAGTACCAGATCTAAGTTTTACATCCAATACACTGGAAAGTCTTCCACCGTATTCAGCAGGAAATGCACCCTTTATTAGCCTTACACTTTGTAAAGCATCAGAATTAAATGTGCTTGAAAAATTTTGAAGATGTGTGGGATTATAAACAATTACACCGTCTACTAGTGTTAAATTCTGATCCGGTGAACCTCCGCGAATATATAAACCTGAAGATATTTCTGATGAGGTTTTTATACCAGGCAAGAACTCTAATGATTTAAAAATATTTACTTCACCGCTTAAGCTTGGTAATTTTTCAATCAGATTTAAAGGAATGTCAATAGTACTTGCTTTTACTTCATTATCTTTTTTCCCTTTAACAACAATTTCTCCAAGTTCAATATCAATTGGGGTTAATTGAATATCAAATCTAATTACACCGCTGCTTAAAACTACTTTAACTTCTCTTACCAGAGTTTTATATCCTACATTTCTGGCTATAATAAAATAATTGCCTATTGGTAAATTTGGTACCGCATAAAAACCATATTCATTTGAAGCAGCGCCTCTATAGGGATAATTATTAAAATCTATTGAATCGCGAAATATTAATATATTTGTACCAACCAAAGAATTGCCTGAAACAGCATCTGTTATAAAACCGGATAAAATAGATTTACTTTCTTGCGGGTAAGTTGAAATAGATAGAAACAGAACTAAAATAAAAAAGAAAAAAGGGTTAAAAATTCGCAATTTGATTATCCCCATTAAATTTAAGATCTAATATATTAAAAGTTAAATTTACAAGCATATATCTATAACATTAAACTTTAAATTTGGGTTCCCCGTATTTTTCAGGATATAATCCTTTTTTTGAATTGTAAAATGCTTTTAACAATTGAATATCATCTTCTAACTTTTCTGAAGGATAAAAAGATTTATTAAATCCAAGAGTTTTAGTTCTATAATCAATATAACCTAGAGCAATTGGAACATTAACTTTTTTGGCTATATAATAAAAACCGGCTTTCCAGTATACTGTTTTAGAACGCGTTCCTTCAGGAGCAACTAAAAAAATGTACTCTTCATTATTGCTAAATTTCTCAGCAATTGTATTTACCAAATTATTTTTAATAGTTCTGTTGATTGGAATTCCACCCATTTTCTTTAATATAAAACCTGTAGGTCCCCTAAAAATTGTGTGTTTACCCGGCCAAACAAATTTTACTTTTGTTGCCCATAGTAATAATATAAAAAATAAAAAATCCCAGTTGCTTGTATGAGGAGCTGCAATAATCACAAATTTTTTTTCCTTTGGAAATTTTAATTCATACTTCCAGCCCAAAAGTTTTAATAATATTTTAGAAAACGCACTTAAGATAAATCATCCATTAATGTTTTTTTAAGTTAGATTAAATAATAATAAAAAGAATTTTATAAATCTCATTTTTTATTTTAAAATAAAAAATCCGTCAGTTGACGGATTTTTTTGACTCCGCGAGCAAGACCCAGAACTTGCATTCCGACTTTGTCGGAATAACAGTCAAAGGACTATAATTTAATCTCTCCTGTAACTATTTTT
>PFGS01000255.1 GCA_002783525.1 Ignavibacteriales bacterium CG12_big_fil_rev_8_21_14_0_65_30_8
TTTAGATTTTCTTCAATTTTAACATACAAAAAAATTTTAATGTAATAATTTTAATATTCTTTCCGGACGTATTGAACCTATCAATTTAAATATTTGTGTAAAAGGAATATTTCTATCCCAAGAAAATAATGTAATAAATGCTTCACCAATTATTGTGTCTCTAGCAACAAATCCCCAAAACCTGCTGTCAAGACTGTCGTTCCTATTATCTCCCATCATAAAAAAATAATCTTTGTTAAAAGTATAACTGTTAACAGGTTTTCCTTCAATTGTAATTACATTGTTTTCTACTTTAACAACTCTTTTACCGTATTCTCTATCAATTATTGTTCTCCATTGTTCTATATTATTAATATCTAAATTGATAGTTGAATTTTTCTTAGGCACTACCAACGGACCGTAATTATCCTCATTCCAGGGTGCCCCTTTTGGAAAAATTCTAGGTTCTATTGCATTGGGATTCTTTGAATAGTAATTAAGATATTTTATATGCGGTGGTCTTCTAAATTCTTTTCCGTTTACGTAAACAACTCTATTTATAATTTTGATTGTATCTCCCGGAGTTCCAATACATCTTTTAACATAATTTACACCTTGTTCTCTTGCAAATAGCCTATCTTTTTCGCCGGGATATTCAAACACAACTATATCATTGGCTTTAGGTTCTCTTAAAGCCGGTAAAGTAAAATAGGGAAGTTTAATTTCTGTAAACGGAATGTATCTGGGTGATGAAGAACCATAAATGAATTTATTTACAAGAACAAAATCACCAACCAAAATCGTTTCTTCCATAGAACCTGTTGGAATTCTAGTATTCTGAACGATAAAAGTAATTATTAAAAATGCTGCAATAAGAGCAAATGAAATTGATGATATAAAATCAATTACTTTTTCTTTTGGTGTTTTTACTTTATTTAATTCTTCTTCTGTTTTTATACCGATAAATTTTTTGAATGATGTTTTAAAAGACAAAATTTACTCCAATGATAAATTTTTTAATAATTGAATATATTTATTTGTTCTTTAATAAATCTAATTTATTTTTTAATAATTTGTTAAGCAATGACGGATTTGCTTTCCCTTTTGTTGTCTGCATTATCTTACCAACAAAGAAGGATATAAGTTTCTCTTTTCCATCTATATATTCTTGTACTTGTTTCGGATATTCCTTAAACACAGTATCAATTACTTCTTCTAATAGATTAGTATCAGAGATTTGTGACAAATTTTTCTTGCTGATTATCTCTTTAGCTGATTTTTTGTTACTGATCATTTCTGAAAAAACTTCTTTGGCAATTTTACCGCTAATAGTTCCGTCTTTTATAAAGTTCAATAATTCTGCTAAAATTTCAGGAGGGACACTAAAATATAATATGCTTATTTTTTCATTATTTAAATACCCTAAAACATCTCCCATCACCCAGTTACTTAATAATTTATAATCATCTATAAATTTAGCTGCTTTGTCAAAATAATCAGCTAGAGCTTTTTCGTTTGTTAAAATTTGTGCATCATATTCAGGTATTTGGTATTGTGAAATAAATCTTTCAAATTTTTCTTCCGGCAATTCGGGTAATTGTTTTTTTAATATCTCTTCAAATTCTTTATCAATTACAACCGGAAAAAGATCAGGTTCAGGAAAGTATCTGTAATCATCTGACTCTTCTTTACTTCTCATACTTTCAGCTTTATTTAAATCTGCATTCCATAATAATGTCTGTTGAAAAATTTCTTGTCCTTCTTCCAGCAGATCTATTTGCCGTTCAATTTCAAAATTGATTGCTCGTTCTACATTTTTAAAAGAATTCATATTCTTTATTTCTGTTTTTGTCCCTAGATTTTTATCACCTTTTTTTCTAACGGAAACATTTGCATCGCATCTCAAAGATCCTTCTTCCATATTTCCATCACAAATCTCAAGATACCTTAGTATTTGTTGGATCTTTTGCATATAAAGGGAAGCATCTTTTGCGCAACCGATATCAGGTTTAGAAACAATTTCAATTAAAGGAACGCCGCAGCGGTTAAGATCAATTAATGTATCTGAACCGAAATCATGAATAGATTTACCGGCATCTTCTTCAATATGAATCCTTTCAATTCTTACATTCTTTTTTTCGTTACTGTCATTTTTAATAATTATAAATCCATCAGAACAAATTGGTTCTTCAAATTGGGAAATCTGGTAGCTTTTTGGAAGATCAGGATAGAAATAGTTTTTACGGGCGAAGACTGAATGTTTATTAATTTTACAGTTAGTGGCCATTCCCATAAGAACAGAAAATTCAACTACTTTTTTATTTAGTACCGGTAACACTCCGGGATGACCCAAACAAACAGGACAAACATTTGAGTTTGGTTCATTTCCAAACTTTGTAGAGCATGCACAAAAGGCCTTTGTTTTAGTAGAGAGCTGAGCGTGTACTTCTAATCCTATTACTGCTTCGTATTTATCTTTCATTGTCTCAGATTGAGGATTTTCAAATTGTAAATATATAAAAGATATTGTACATATCGAAGGGTGGAAAATAGAGTAGGGTAATCCAATTTTTAATAACCTTAATCGTGGCTGCCAATATCAACCGGAATTATTTTATCTTTTTCTGCTAAAGAATAAACTGAAATACGGTAAGAAATATTAATTGAAACAGAATACAATTCCGTTAATTTACCTTGTAGTTTTATGTAATCTTAATGAAGGATGTTTAGGATTAATTTCTAATAATTTTAGTGTTTTTTCAAACTGTAAGATTAACTCAGAATGTTTTTTAATAAATTTTTTAACACGTTTTATATAGCTATGGGTATATATTATCTCAGCCACGAGTAATTCTTTTAATATGCTTTTCAACTGTTTCTTTTATAAATTTTCCTTCCTTTATATCTTTTTTAGTTTCGAGTATAGCAGCTTCAAGTTCACATTCCCTTAAATAATTATATTGCTTTATCGGGAGAACTACATATTTGTTTTTTCCCCTGACCGTTATTATAACCTCGGAACTTTCTTTGTCTAATATTGTAACCCCCTTAGTCTTCAGATCATTTGCAGTTATTGTTTGTGCCATTATAATAACCCTTTTAATAGTACTATTAATAATGCTAATAAGAGATTTATTTATCAAGTTTGAATCACTAGGGAAAAGTTCGATATCTTTGATTGTTTGAGTACTGGTTTAAATTAGGCGTTTTATTTACAAAAAATATTGGAAAATTATTTGATATACTTGTAGGGACAGGTCTGAGGCCTGTCCCTACCATTCTCATTGTTGATTCTTTAGTTCATCTTTGGTACATTTGTCTTATAAAAGAAGGACATTTATCCTATGACAAAAACGCAATATGATAGCGCCTCATTTTCAAAATCACCCGCAGGGAAAATCCGGGAAATTAATGAAAGATATGCTCTTACAGTAGGTGATA